>JAVXEO010000129.1:0-1536 GCA_036658435.1 Acetivibrio sp. | reverse complement strand
TGTCGGAAATTTCTTTTGGAAGTAAGGCATAAATTCAATATCAGAAGTCAAATATGCTGTTTTATTTTATTTTATTTTATGGCAGAAGAATCAAACGCAGTTTGCTCTCCTCTGCACACCCATTTCTTTGACTTCGTTCCTTGGGATCTATGCCCCCGCTACTCCCTGCGTCCATTCTTCTCACCTCTTTTTTTTTTATAAATTTTTAGGTCACGTACTACTATATACGAAAACGTTTCTCTCTGTCAACTCATTTCCAGACTTTCTTCTTTGTTTTTTTTCCAGAATTGTGTTATGATATTTCCATAAATCAGGATTATTTTATAGGATGTTAAGGAGGGAATTAGATGAAACCAGAATTAGATCACGCAACCCAGGAAATTATTGACCTATTTATGAAATTAGCTGAGATTCCAAGAAAATCAGGACATGAACGGGCTGTAAGTGATTATCTTTTAAAATGGGCTACTGCACATGGATTCAAAGCGATTCAGGATCAGATCAATAATGTCATTATTGAAAAGCCTGCTGATTCCGGATGTGAGACGAAGCCACTCACTATTTTACAGGGTCACATGGATATGGTTTGTGTTGCGGATGAAGGATATGATTACGATCCTATAACCGATTCCATTCAAGTGGTGAATAACAACAATGAGACACTCACTGCATTTCATACCAGTTTAGGTGCAGATGATGGAATTGGTGTTGCCATTGCTCAGTATATTTTAACTTCTGCTACCGGCTGCGGTCCCCTGCGTGTTATTTTTACGGTAAACGAAGAAGAACTTATGCTTGGTGCGAAAGAGCTTGATTCCTCCCACCTAAATGCGGCCTGCCTAATAAACCTGGACTCTGAAAATGATTCCATCCTTACAAATAGCAGTGCCGGAGGCATGTCTGTAATCATGGAGAACACGCCGGATGTACTTCCACCCTTATTGGACAAACCAATTTGTCTCTCCATTAGTGGTCTTACCGGCGGACATTCCGGTGTGGAAATCAATGCCGGACGTTTAAACGCCATTAGAGCGATTTCCTATACACTGCTTGCCTTGGAACAAGCCAATATTCAGTATGAATTAAGCAGTATTTCAGGCGGAACTGCAGATAATGCCATTCCCAGTTCCTGCAATGCTGAGATTCTGATTCATTCAACGGATTTTGCTTTATTTGATGCCACCTTTACCCAGGTAAAACAGTTGCTTCACAATACCTACTGCCATATCGAGAAGAACATGAACTTTACCTATTGTGATTCAACTATGCCAAAAGAAGTTCTGTCAGACTTTGACCGTTCTTCCGTGGTTACCTGTACAACCCAGGTTATCAATGGTGTAAATACCATGTCCCCTTTTATCTATGGTCTGGTACAAAGTTCATCTAACCTTGGAATTATTAAAATAGACACCGCCGGTATCTTTATCTCTGTCTACTGGAGAAGCTCCGACGAACTGTTTATTGAACAGATGAATGCCCAGAATACCGCACTTTCTCAGATGTGTGGTCTAAGTCTTACGCTAAAATCAAGAGCTC
>JAVXEO010000128.1:0-1703 GCA_036658435.1 Acetivibrio sp. | reverse complement strand
GGGATTTTGGAGTCATCCCATGGCTTTCTCTGCATAAATCCATCGTCTAAAGGATAGATTTTACGTGTTTCATCAAAAGGAAAATACATATTTTCAACGATACGCTGCCAATATGGTACTTCTTCCGGCTCTATTTCCAGCCTTTGTATTAGGGCTTCATAAGCCTTTCTATTTCGTTCCTTTATTGTGTTCAGTGCCCAAATGGCATCCCGAAGGTTTTCTCTGGCCATTAGGTTTGTATAGAAATTATTATCTACAATGGCATTGTATTCATCCGGTCCGGTTACGGCACAGATACAGTAGCGGTTTCCTTTGCTTTCTGCAAAGCATCCCACATCCGCCCATACTCTGGCTGTTTCAATTAATATTTCCGCTGCGTTCTCTTCCAGGTAATTATAATCACCGGTTACATCCACGTAAAGTTTACAAGCATAGGCAATGTCCCCATTAATATGGTACTGGGCCGTTCCTAAGGGAAAATACGTAGATGCTTCTTTTCCATTAATGGTTCTCCATGGATAAAGGGCTCCCTTTGGGTGTCCTAATACTCTTGCACGGTCTCTGGCATCTTCAATGGTATGGTAACGGTAGTCTAAGATAGACTTAGCCAGTTTAGAATCCGTATAGGCAAATACCGGCAATATATACATTTCGGTATCCCAGAAGTAATGTCCTTCATAGCCTTCTCCTGACAGTCCCTTGGCTCCCATTCCCGTTTTCCCGTCTCTGCCAACGGCCTGCATGGTATGAAATAAGTTAAATCGAATGCCCTGCTGCAAAGAATCATCTCCATAAATCTTTACATCTGCGGATTTCCAAAAAGAAGACAGGTATGCCTTTTGTTCAGCCTTTATTTCTGCATAACCTTCCCTACACGCCCGATTTAATTCCGTCTGAATAAAATCTTCCAGTTTTTCCGGAGCCATATCAAGCATGGAAGAATAGCAAATAAAGTTTTCCATTGAAATGGTTTCTTTTTCTCTCCCCAACAAGGTATAGGTAATTTGCTCTTTCTCTATTTCGCATTTCAAAAGCTTTTCTTCTTTTTCTTCTTTTCCTTCTCGGAATACTCGGTTCCGGCTTCCACAAGCCATGGTAAGTCTGCTGTTTTTTGTGGTTCCCTGATAAAAGAACCCGGTTTCATCCGACTTCATTTTATCTGCCTCTAAATGTTTACCAAAAGGGCCATAATCCACCAAGGGATTTGTTTTTCTGGTATGATTCTCTACCTGTGACCGAAGCTCTGTCCTTAAGCGAAGGGTTCCGGTAAAGTTCAATGGGGTTACCTGATAGGATATTGCCATTATATTTTTATGAGAAAAAGATACCAGCCTTTCTGTGTGAAGCTTTATTTTCTTTCCTTTCGGTGACTTCCAAATAAGATCCCGGCTAACAATGCCTTCTTTCATGTGCAGGGTACGTCCATAGCTTTCCATTTCTCCCACACCCATATCAAACTCTTCCTCATCGATCCATAAACGTATGGTCTTTAAATTGGGAAGATTTAAAAGGGACTGGCTTTCTGTAGGAAATCCAAAGTTCCATTCCCCATAGCGGATGGATTCACTTTCATAAAATCCGTTGATAAAATTGCCTTCCATCCCTTCTTCTTCTGAAAAATCGTATCCTTCTTCAAAGGTTCCTCTGCTTCCAATGTAGCCATTGGAAAGGGCAAATGTAGTTTCATTTCGATATTGGGTCTC
>JAVXEO010000127.1:0-1850 GCA_036658435.1 Acetivibrio sp. | reverse complement strand
AAAAAGCAAAGAACTTAAAACAAAAACAGTGGACTATGACTATGGGGATCGTATTTTAAAAGAAAAAGGAGAAACGGATACCCCCTATAAGCTTCGGGGAATTTTGTCTTATCCAATCAACACGGGCCAGGAAAAACTTAAACTAGTAATATTGCTTCATGGATGCCATGACAATGAAAATGCCAGAAGGTATGATGTTGGATTTCGGTATTTAACGGAGTATTTGGCAGAAAACGGATATTTGGCAGTATCCATTGATGTCAATGCAGCCTTTGACTGGAAGTATGGAGACAATCGTGAATATGTGAAACTTCCCCTTATTTTTGAAGAACATTGGAAATTACTCAAGGATTGGAATGAGGGAACGATAAGTATCGATGGAATGCGTATGGAAAATCGAATCGATTTTGACCGTATAATGCTCTTGGGTCATTCTACCTCCGGAGAAATTATTTTTAATATTGCAAGCCAGGAAAAATACAAGGCAGAGTATCTGCTTTGTGTGGCACCGACGCTAAACAATCCGGATTCATTATTTGATATTCCACTAAAGGGATTGTCCATACTGGTGCCGGAGTATGATGGAGATGTGGTGAGCTTAGATGGAATGGCAATTAAAAATAAATGGACCCCTGCCTTAAAGCAACAGATATTTTCCACGATCCTACTGAAAAAAGCCAATCATAATTACTTTAATACGGTATTAGAAGCCAATGATGCAGAACAAACCGGAACGGATATTTCAGATCAAATGGAAAAGGAGCAGCAAAGAGACTTTTTAAAGAAATTTGTGGTAATGAATGCCAATGCTTTTTTTCAAGAAAAATATGAAAATACAATTTTTGATAATAAACAGCCGGCGGTGAATCAAATAGATGGATTGGACGTAATGACCTATTTAAGAACCGGAAACACCATTAAAATTGCCGACGCCAATACGACCTATATAGGAAATGAATCGGTGGATATATTTAAAAAACAGGATTCTCCTAATTTTACAAAAGATACGGCGCCCGGACTTAATATGGCTTTAACCGGGTCGGATGTGATGGAGGTCACAGAAATAGTGTGGAAGAATAAAGGGGCAGAAATTTCAGTTCCCTTGGAAGAAAATGATGTTAGCTCCTACCATAGCTTATGCCTTGATATGATGGTGGATCCTTTCTATGAGGAAAATGAAAGGAAGGAACCACAAGGACTATCGGTTGAACTAATGGACCAACAAGGAAAAAAACAAAAGGTGGTAATTTCACCGGAAAGCAATGCTGTTTTTTATCCAAGGGGAAAGATGGGAACGCTGGATTTAGAAGAAGGAGAGATTAAATTTTGGGATGGAGTGACTGTTTCATCGGATATTCGCATTCCTATGACGTGTTTTGATGAACTTGATTTAAGCAAGATTCGTCAGCTTAATTTATTGTTTGACCAGAAAGAAAAAGGTGCCGTTTATTTGCAATCCATTCACCTAAGCCGGTGACGGTCCAGAAGATAATACAACCGCATCTTTGGGAGAGCAGGTTATTAAACAGCAAGCAACCACACTAGCCGCAAAAGTTAGTGTGGTTGTTTTTTTGAGTAGACACCGGTCTTACCGATGAAAAGCCGGAAAAAGGCATTGCATGTACAAGGGGGATTATTTTATTTGATGCCGCTTAAAGTTGCAGTATGTGAGCACCAACAGCAAGCTGCTGACTGCAAATGCCACAACACAAACCGCCTGATAAAGCCAAATATCTATACCGAAGATAGTCCATGAATATTGATTTAGAATAACATCAAAATAGGTTCCCATTGGTGATGGCAAGAAATATCTTATTTTTTTAATGAGATTTGGGAATATTCCGTTAAAC
>JAVXEO010000126.1:0-1969 GCA_036658435.1 Acetivibrio sp. | reverse complement strand
CGTTTCTCCTTTTTCTTTTAAAATACGATCCCCATAGTCATAGTCCACTGTTTTCGTTTTAAGTTCTTTGCTTTTTTCACTTTTGTATTCCACCGGCAAGTATTCTTTTTCTTTTATTCCGGTATCCACAGCCGGCCTATTGAGGGGTTCTTTTATTGGAGTGGTCGGTCTGCATCCTGAAGTAAGTAAGAGTACAGCGAGACCCATTGCGGTTATTTTTATATGGGTTTTTCCATAGACCTTCTTTTTCATTTTAGATTCAAAAGGCTTTCCACCGGTTCCGACGTATATTTAGTAAATTTATCCAACATGGCAATATTTATCACGGGGTAAACTTCCCCTTCTTCTTTTAATAAGGTATATCCGTTTTTATATGCCGTTTTTACAAATTCTTTTAGCTCAGGGTCACTAATTTTATCTGCATATTCTTCCTTCATGTCCAGTTCAAAAGCATCAAATAAAGCCGGATTGGAATTTGCCTCCATAAATTGTTTTTCAAGTTCCGGCAGATTCTTCTTATACACCTTTCCCAGTTCAAGAACCATCTGATCGGCCTCATCCTGAGTTGCCTTGGAAATATTTTTATCCATATATTCCATTAGTTCGCCTTCCGTTCCACCATTTTTAATTAATTCTGTAAAGTCTGTCATAATGTCTTCCTTTACCTCCACTGATTCCGTATTGGTATCGGGTGCCGGTACCGTGTTGGGTTTTTCTTTGCTGGTACATCCCGTTAAAAGTACAAGCAACAATGCACTCATTAAATATCTTTTTGTTTTTCTCATGTCTTTGTTCTCCCATCTTATAATGTCACTTACCATAATTTTGTTTTCCTTCTTACTTTAGAATAACCAAATCCAATGAAATTCAAACCATTTTCCCTGATTTTCTTTTACCCTTTGATTGCCCATCTCATCTTAGTAGAGCGCGCGCGGCTATTCATATTGCACTCTTCCCCGGAAGGACGGATCACTTCCGTGGATATTTCCTTATAAATGCCTTCGCCCCATAATTTTTTAAAGGACTTTTTAACCAACCGGTCTTCTCCGGAATGGAAGGTTAATATGGCAACTCTTCCTCCTTTTTCAAGAACGTCAGGAAGTTTTTCCAGAAATTCATACAATACTTCAAATTCTCTATTTACATCAATTCGCAATGCCTGAAACGTTCTTTGGCAGGTTTTTTTTGTTATTTCCTTTCGTTCTATCCCATTTAATCCTTTATTTTGGGGTATTGTTTCAAGAAGGTCTTCCAACATTTCTTTCAATTTCGTCGTGGTAGAAATATCGATTCCTTTTTTTATTTGAGAAACAATCATTTTTGAGATTTCTTCTGCAAATGGTTCATCTGCATTTTCTGTTAACATTCCCTGAAGCTCTTCCTGTGTGATGGTTTTCAATCGTTCCGAAGCAGGGATTCCTTTGTCCGGATTTAAACGCAAGTCCAGGGGACCCTCTTTTTTATAAGAGAACCCTCTTTCCGGATCATCTATCTGCATGGAAGAAACGCCTAAATCTGCCATAACAAAATCAAATTTTCCGTTCTCCCCGGAAACTTCATCTATATTTGCAAAATTTATTTGTTGGATGGTTAAGATTTCCGGTCCATATCCTAATTTTTTCAAACGTTCTCTTGTTTTAACAATTTCAATAGGATCCACATCAAGGGCATACAAATGTCCCCTGCCTTCTAAGCATTTCAGCATTTCCAGTGTATGTCCCCCATATCCTAGTGTTGCATCCAATCCAATCTGTCCGGGTTTGATTTGAAGAAATTCCAATATTTCTTTCACACAAATGGAAATATGCATGCCCGCCGGTGTGCTTCCCTTTTGAATGACCCTTGCTACTGTATCCGCATATTTTTCCGGCTGCAGTTCTTTATATTTTTCCTTATAATTTTGGGGATGTGTTCCCTGATATCGAACACGCCGTTTGTGGGTTTGCTCCTGTTTATCCATTGTATTCTT
>JAVXEO010000125.1:0-2049 GCA_036658435.1 Acetivibrio sp. | reverse complement strand
AGACCCAAACCATGCTCATTTTTGAGGGGCTTTTCTATACCGTCTTTACCGCCGTATTTGCACTGACGGCAGGCAGTCTGCTGGGGTATCTTGCCCTTGTGGGAATGACTGGCGGCGGGCTGTATGTAAGTCTGCATTTTACTGTCCTGCCCTCACTTTTGTGTCTGCCTATTTTAACCATCCTCTCGATTTTGGTGCCTTATTGCAGCAATCACAGCCTGCATCGTAACAGTATTGTGGAACGCCTGCGGGAGGCGGAATAGACCGGTGTAATCCACACAAAAACACGGCATTGTTTTTCAGGCATTCTATACCGCCTTTTGCATATATTAGGAATAAAAGGTAAAATTTCTATGGAGAGGGCAAATCAAACACTTCAAACAGCATGGGCACATAGACAGGGCATATTTGGAAATGAAATTGGGGTGGCAATTATTGATACGGGAATCGTTGGCCATCCTGATTTTATATATAGAAGAAATCGAATTATTGCATTCAAGGATCTGATAAATGGAAGAATTGGAATTTACGATGATAATGGACACGGGACGCATGTAGCGGGATGTTTGGCGGGAGATGGGAGAGAATCCGGTGGGAGGATTTGTGGAATTGCTCCAAACTGCAATATTATTTCTCTAAAAGCTTTGAACGCAAAGGGAAATGGTAATATTGAAGAAGTTCTGGAGGGGTTGGCATGGATACGAAAAAATCGGGAACGTTATAATATACGCATTATGAACATTTCAGTAGGCAGTTCCAGCGCAAAAGAAATGGATGAAGACTCTGTTTTTGTAAAAGCGGTAGAACAAGTATGGGATGAGGGAATCGTAGTGGTAGCCGCTGCAGGGAATAATGGACCAGAGGAACGAACCATAGGAGCTCCCGGAAACAGCCGAAAAATTATTACAGTGGGAGCTTCGGATGATGGAGACTATGTAGATTTTGGAGGAGAAAGAATCCGTAATTATTCCAGTAGAGGACCAACCAAGGCATGTATTATGAAACCGGACATTGTGGCACCGGGAAGTAATATCGTTAGCTGCAACTATCGCTTTTTGCAAGGAAAAGAAAAGTCCATGTATGCAGTAAAAAGTGGAACCTCTATGGCGACACCCATTGTTTCCGGAACCATTGCTTTATTGCTGCAGAAATATCCGGATATGACACCAAGAGAAATAAAGATTAGAATAAAAAACCGTGCCCGGGACAATGGAATGGAAAGGATGCATCAGGGATGGGGAATTCTGGACATTAAAAAGCTTTTAGAATAAAAAATGCCGGTAAATGAAACGATGTATAAATTCATTTACCGGCATTTTTAGTGCATTAAATCAATGATTTATGAAATGTTTTATATACCATGAATCCTACTACAGAAATCATAATGCCTTTTACAAGATTAAAGGGGGTAATACCTAAAATAACAATGGTTCCTAAATCTTTAATCAATGGAATGGTTGCAGAAGCAGCACCTACAACCACATTCATACCACCGAAAAGATTTGCATAAAGAGGGACGGTAATAAAATAGTTAACTACAATTCCTGCAAGGATAAATCCAAAAATTCCTACGGAAAAAGAAATCAAAGTTTTATACTTTCCCTTTAGTTTGTGAAAGAGATAGCCTAGTGGAAGAATATAGCAGGCAGAAATTAAAAAGTTAGCTAACTCACCTACGCCACCGGTAGTAGTGGCTGTAATTACTTTAATGATGTTTTTTATCAGCTCTACCATGATGCCGGAAACTGGTCCGAAGGCCAAAGAAGCAATAATAGCCGGAACATCACTAAATTCCAATTCTAAAAATCCAAGAAATTTAAAAGGAAGGTGAATGAGCATAAGCCCATAGGCAAGAGCGGATAACAATCCAATGGTTACGATTTGTTTTGTGGTAAAGGCAGGCTTTACAGATAATCTGTTTTCTAACATTTTCTTTTTCTCCTTTTTATGAAAGCGTTACGGTGAACTGCAACATGGAAGAAAGCCTTCGAATGTAGGATAAAGAGTCTGCTTTGCAGACTCTCGCGCCAAAGTGCGGTCACTTCAGTG
>JAVXEO010000124.1:0-2059 GCA_036658435.1 Acetivibrio sp. | reverse complement strand
TACTATTCTTCAATTTTAAAGAGAGAAAGTGCGCCTTCTAGTTCATTGGTTTTTCTCTTAAGATCATCGGATGCTTTCCTTAGCGATGTCACAATGTTCATCTGCCCCTGAGCTATCTGCTGCACTCCTGAGGAAGAGGAAGAAGTTTGTTCCGATATGGCCGAGATGCTTGAAATCGCTTCCAAGGTCCCTATTCTGGTTTCCTCTATACTATCCAGTTTCTCTGCAATTTTTTGAATTCCTGCCACTAATTTTTCTGTGCATCCATTCATATTTGCAAAATCTTCTTTTGTCTTTAGAACCGTATCCGCCTGATCTCCAACAATTGTTTCTGCCTGGTTTACCGTTACCACGGTTTCCTGGGTTTGTTTTGTAATTTCATTTACCATTTTATTGATTTCTTTTGCTGCATTTAAAGTGCCGGCTGAGAGTTTTCCTATTTCCTCTGCCACGACGGTAAACCCTCTTCCCGCCTGTCCTGCTCTGCTGGCCTCTATGGATGCATTTAAGGAAAGAAGCTTCGTTTGTCCTGCAATTTCGTTAATAACATCGACAAAGCCTCCAATTACTTGGGATTTTTTTTCTAGTTCTCTTACCTCAACTTTTACCCTTTCCGTAATTTCTGTAGTGGCTATGGATTGGTTTGACAGCTCTTCCATGGTCTGTATACTCCGTGCCACAATTTCTTTCGTTATCCCGGAGTTTTTCTCTGCCTCTCCAACATCTTCCCCAATACTCTGTATTTTCTGAGACAGACGGTCCGTTTGCATGAAACAGTCCTGGGTATCATCCGCTTGCTGCATCACGCCAGAATCCATTTCTACCAGAGTTTCTAAAATTCCATGAGAGGACGTCTCCATTTCAACCGAGACCATTTCCACCTCTTTTGCTGCATCCAAAAGTAATCTCATAATATCGTCCGCTTCTTGAATTAATTTTCTTGTGTTGGAAACGGTTTCCATAATATGCCTTGAAAGAACACTAAATTCATCCTTTCCCTTGGCTTTGATTTGTACGGTCAAATCTCCTTCGGATACCTTCTTTAGCTTTTTTATAATGCGGTTCATACTTGTCCCAATATTAAGAGAAATAAAGGCTCCAATCATAAGTGCCGTAATACAGGCAATTATTACCAAAAAAAGTGTAATTTTCTTAATCGAATCCGCACTCTTTATAATAACTTCCCTGGGTACCAGAGCCGTTAATATAGAACCGCTTTTTTCACTTTTTGCGTAAATAAAGAAATATTTTTTTCCATCGCAGCTCACATACTTACTTCCAAAAGTCTCTTCATTCGCTACGCAGTCCTTAAAAAATTTCTGATCTATAAAACTAGATATCTTTGGTGTTTTTCCTTGGGATACAAGCAATTCTCTTTTATCCGGGGTAATATAACCCAAAATAAAATCCTCACCAATTTTCAGCGTCTTCAAACTTGCTTCTACGGCCTTTTTACTAATATCAATTACGAGAACTGCAGATTTATTGGAAAAAGGCATCACATAGGACAGCATATAGTCCTCCTGGGAATAGCCGGTAAGTTTATCCATCTCCGGATGACTCCCTACCCAGTTTGTTTTATTTTTTTCTGACACCATTTCCTGTCCTTCTTCTGTAGCTGCCCATTCTTCATAGAATCCTTTTTGTTGTTTATTGGATGCTTTCACCGTAGTCATCAATTTATTGTCACTTTTAGGTACAATATAGATGGCATGTATCAAAGGATTTGCTGTTTGCTTTACATTAATTCCGGACATAGTTTTATTATAAACAGAACTTTGTTTTGAAAAGTCATTCTTATAGGTTCCTCCGGCTAAACTTTGAAGATCCGTATCTAATTTAATTTGAATGGCGTCTGCCCCGATCAATGTAAATCCAAAATCCAAATACTGCATTTCTGTTTGAATGGTTGATTTTGTCCCTTCTTCATAGTTTGCCGCCATTCCACGTTCTGCTTTTTCGTAAGAAATCTTTCCTACCAATATTACAAAAATAATAGGAATTGCAAATCCAATCAGCAATTGGCTTTTTATGCTGCTCCCTATCTGTAACTTCCATT
>JAVXEO010000123.1:0-2223 GCA_036658435.1 Acetivibrio sp. | reverse complement strand
CTTCCAGTGTTTCTTTGAGCCGGGTTCTTCCTATTTCCAGGTTCTGGCTCCCATAGTCACCGTTGGTTACCATAACTACCGTGACTTTTAAGCCTTTTTCCCGTGCGCTTTCCATAATTCCGGCACACATTAGGATTTCATCATCTTGATGAGGTACGAGAATCATAATGTTTCCAAAATCTTTTTCTATGATTTGATTCTTCATTTTCACTCTATCCTTTCACTGCACCCGCCGCAACGCCTGCAATAATATATTTTTGCATAAACACATAGAATATCATCAATGGTGCAACTCCCAGCATCAGCATTGGAAACAGTGCCGTCCAGTCCGTTGAAAACTGTCCAATATTCCTTGAGACTTCCTGTAAAATAACATCTTTTTCTCTGCTTTGAAGGAAAAGCAATGGTGTCATAAATTCATTCCATACATTCAAGGTTACAATAATAACCACCGTTGAAATAACCGGTTTTAGCAAAGGAAGCACAATGGCAAAGAACTTTCTTATTGTGGAACAGCCATCTATTTCCGCTGCCTCTTCCAGTTCCTTTGGTATGGTCGCTTCAATAAATTCTTTAAATAAGAAGACCCCCTGGGGTGTATTAATTGCAATATTTACAAGAATAACCGCAAATGCCGTATTCATAATGTGAAAACTTTTTACGATTTTATATAAGCTTACAATATTCATTTGAAAGGGAACAATAAGTCCTGCCAGGAAGAAAAGGAAAAAGCGGATCCCCCATTTTGTCTTGGTTCTGGCTAAGGCATACCCTGCCATGGAAGCGAAAATTACAATACAAAATACTGCCGTTGCAGTAATAAACAGCGTATTTCCAAACGCTCTTGGAAACTGCATTTTGCTCCAGGCGTCTACATAGTTTTCAAAAACAAATACTTTTGGCAGTGCCAATGGACTTAAGGTTGCTTCCTGAGGATTTTTAAAGGTCGTCACAAGTAAGTAGTAAATAGGTAAAAACCAGATGGCTGCCATTGCTATCATTATGATTTCTGTAATTACTAAGTTTCTTTTTTTTCTTGTCACTTTTTTTCTCTTTATCATGATATTGCGTCACTCCATTTCCCCATTAATTTTGTTACAATGGTACTGATTATTAATACTATTATGAAAAAGCAGACTCCAAATGCCGCTCCTGTGGAATAAAATCCATCGGAAATTCCCTTCTTCATCATTACCGTCATCACCGTTTCAGTTGCATTTCCCGGTCCTCCGGATGTCATAGAATAAATAATATCAAATACTTTCATTCCACCAATCAGTCCGGTGACAACAATAATCTTTACGGATGGACACATTAACGGCAATGTAACATAGAAGAAATTCTTCAGTCCACTGGCTCCATCTATGTTGGAGGCTTCATATAAGTCTTTGGAAATACTTTGTAGGTTTGCCAGAAATATTACCATGGCCCATCCTGTCCACTGCCATATCTGGGTAAAAATAACAGAGAAAAGGGCACGGTTAGCGGTAAAAAAGTTGAAGGTATCCAGGCCCAGACTGTGAAGAAGATTATTAATAAGTCCATAATCGGATGAGGACATAATAAAGTTCCACAGATATCCTATGATCAAAGAACTAAATACGGCAGGAAAAAAATAAATGGCCCGTAAAAAGTTTTTTGTTTTTAATTTTTTGTCCAAAAGTACCGCCAGTGGCAATGCCAGTGCTGTTTGAAAAAAAGTAAGTACGATGGCGTAAATAACCGAATTTTTAATAGCGGTGATCATCAAGGGTGTCTGGAAGACTTTACTATAATTTTTCAGCCCTACAAAACTTAGGTTGGTGGGCTGCATATCCGTATAATTGGTAAAGCTAAAATATACCGTATATAAAAATGGCAAAATGCTAAATATAACGTAGATGGCAAGAGCCGGTAATATAAAAATCAGAAAATAATGCCCTAAGGTACCCGGTTCTCTCCTTTTTACTTTTTTTGTATTCATACGATTCTCCTTTTTGGCAGAAATGGAGCCTCAAACTACTAAATTCATTTGAGGCTCCGTTTCGTTACACCCTGTTATTTCGATAACAATTCTGCTACTGCTGTATCTACATTTTTCAAAGTAGTAGACAAATCTTGTGTTCCTAACAGATAACTTTGCATCTGGGTGCCATATTCTTCATGTGCACCTGCTGCTGCACCCCATTCATTCCATGGACAATATACATTTCCTGCTGCTAAAGCCAAGGCTGCACTGTTATA
>JAVXEO010000122.1:0-2406 GCA_036658435.1 Acetivibrio sp. | reverse complement strand
AAAACAGCAGCGGAGATTGATGCATCCATTGCACCATTTATGAATACAGCCCAGCTGTATTCCAGTGGACTTCAATATAAACTGAACAAAAACCGTATGATACTAAATAAAGTAACCGAGGTTTCTCTTATTGACGAAAATGGAAACAAAGTTGAAATCGATAATAAGAAATTATATCGTGTGGTTGCCGATTTATACTCCGGACAGATGTTAAGCGCCGTTACAGATATGTCTTTTGGAATCTTATCGGTAGTTCCAAAAGATGAAAATGGAACGCCAATTAAAGATTTTGAACAGCATATTATTTATGATGGAAAGCAGGAATTAAAAGCTTGGGCAGCCGTAGCACATTATTTGGAATCCTTTGATCGCATTCCGGAGAAGTATGAGAAGCCGGAAGGACGTAAAATGGTCAGCAATAGCTGGAATCCCATTGAACTTTTGAAAAATCCCGGAAAAATTACGATTCTTATATATGGTGTGATTCTTCTCCTTATTGTTTTGATTGTATGGATTGTGAAAAGAGTGAAGAATAAAAGGAAAGGATAACATAACAATGAAAGTTCAGGCGAAGAATTCCCTATGGTATAATATGCTGGTGATGGCTATGCTTATGAGTGGAGCTACGGTAATTGCATTTTTATTTTTTCACTTTGCTCCATCAAATTCTACGAATATAGCCCTTATTTATATTTTGGCATTAATTTTAACGGCAAGAAATACAAAAGGATATGGATATGGAATATTTTCCGCGCTTTTTTGTGTCGTATGCGTAAACTTCTTCTTTACCTATCCCCATTTCAAGCTGAATTTCACATTATCCGGTTATCCCATTACCTTTATTGGAATGCTTGCCATCACCATGATTACCAGTGCCACAACAACGCATATGAAGATACAGTCCCAGCTTTTGTTTGAAAGGGAACAGATGCTTCGGTATGCAGACAAAGAAAAGATGAGGGCAAATTTATTACGGGCGATTTCCCATGACCTGCGTACCCCCCTCACCGGAATTATTGGCGCATCCAATGCCTATCTTGAAAATGGGGATTCCCTTACGAAAGAGGAAAAGGAAAGTTTTGTTTCTCACATTAACAGTGATGCGAATTGGCTGCTTAATATTGTGGAGAATCTTCTTTCGATTACAAGAATTCAAGAAGGCAAAGCCAAAGTAAATAAATCGCCAGAGGCGGTGGAAGAAGTGCTATCGGAGGCGGTGCTGCGTTTTCATAAGAGGCAGCCCGGGGCAAAGGTAAAGGTTTCCATCCCGGAAGAAGTTATTTTTATTCCAATGGATGCACTTTTAATAGAACAGGTGCTCATTAACCTGCTGGAAAATGCTTATTTACACGGAACGACTTCCGTACCATCGGAACTGCGTGTTGAGACGGAAGAGGATCGGGTGGTATTTCATGTAAGAGATTATGGAAAAGGAATTCAGCCGGAACAGAGGGAAAGAATTTTTGATGGTACCGGAAGGATGCAGGATGATTCTCCGGATGCACACAGGGGAATGGGAATTGGACTGTCTATTTGCAAAACCATTGTGGAGGCCCACAATGGGTCCATTTATCTAAAACCACAGACCAAAGGCGCCGAGTTTATATTTTTCTTACCAAAGGAGGAAGGGAATGAGTTCTAAATTTACCGTTTTAATTATAGAAGATGAAGAAAATATTGCCGAGTTTATTCGAAGCTCTCTAATGGTACAAGGATATAAGGTGTGGCAGGCATTTACAGGGGCAGAGGGGTTAGAACTCATTGTATCCCAATGCCCGGACATTATTTTACTGGATTTGGGACTTCCGGATATGGACGGCAGCCAGATTATAAAAAAAGTCAGAACCTGGTCAAGCAATCCCATTATTGTTATTTCTGCAAGAAGCCAGGAAAGGGATAAGGTACATGCACTCGATTTAGGAGCCGATGATTATATTACGAAACCATTTGGAACCCAGGAACTATTTGCAAGAATTCGCACGTCCCTGCGCCATAGCAATAAACTTTTAAAAGAGGGATCCATTTATAAAAGACCCTATCATGCAGGAGAACTTACGGTAGACTTTGAAAACAGAAGTATAACCTTTGGAGAAGAAGAGCTTCACTTTACTCCCATTGAATACAAAATAATAGCATACTTAGCACAAAACTCCGGGAAAGTAGTGACCCATACGGCGCTCATGACCCATGTATGGGGACCATATGCGGATACGGATAATAAGATTCTTCGTGTAAATATGGCAAATATTCGACGAAAATTAGAAAAGAATCCGGCGGAGCCAAACTATTTGTTTACAGAAGTTGGAGTTGGATATCGAATAAAGGAGGATGAGCAGATATAAATGGCTCCGCCTCATAAGGATGCTGAAAAATTGTTTGATAAATGGGGTTATATGTGGAGAGGAT
>JAVXEO010000121.1:0-2480 GCA_036658435.1 Acetivibrio sp. | reverse complement strand
AAATCCCTTTGATATCCATATCCAGAATATCATTTGCTATATCATATACTTTCCTGGCTATTTTACTTTGCTCATAAAAATCTTTTCCCATTCCGATCTTTTGTGCCCCTTGTCCCGGAAAGATAAAGGCTATTTTACTCATAAAATCCGGCTCCTTTGATTAATCCATCGGTTTCTCTAACCAGTTTTTCTATTAATTCTTTGCAGGAAAGTTCCTCTTTCACCATAGCCGCACTTTGTCCTGCCATCAGGCTTCCATTCATGATATCTCCCTCTACCACAGCCTTCCTCAGGCCACCCAAAGTAAGATATTCCAGCTCTTCAAAAGAAGCCCCTTCTTGTTCCTTCTTTAGGTACTCTTTTGTCATTTGGTTTCTTAAAGCACGTACCGGATGTCCCACATTTCTTCCGGTTACCCGGGAATCAATGTCTTTTGCCTTTATAATACATTGCTTATAATTCTCATGAACCATAGATTCTTTTGCAACGACAAAATGAGTTCCCAGCTGCACTGCCTTTGCACCTAGCATAAATGCCGCAGCAACTCCTCTTCCATCTGCTATTCCTCCTGCAGCAATTACCGGAATCTTTACGGCATCCACAATCTGAGGTACCAGTACCATGGTGGTATTTTCCCCAATATGTCCTCCGGCTTCGGTTCCCTCAGCTACCAATGCATCTGCTCCGCACCGTTCCATTCGTTTTGCAAGCGCTACCGAAGCAACAACAGGAATCACCTTCATCCCTGCTTCTTTCCATATTCCCATATATTTTTCAGGACTGCCCGCTCCGGTGGTAACAATTTTTACTCCTTCTTCCACCAGTACCTTTGCAATTTTATCCGCAAAAGGACTAATCATCATAATATTTACACCGAAGGGTTTATCCGTCCGTCTTTTTACTTCACGTATCTGTTCCCGTACCCATTCATCCGGTGCATTTGCAGCTCCAATCAACCCCAGTCCACCGGCCTCTGCTACGGCTGCCGCAAGATGATACTCTGCAACCCAAGCCATACCCCCTTGAATAATTGGGTATTCTATTCCTAATAATTCCGTTACTTCTGTTTTCATATGGGCGATCCTTTCTTAGGTTTTAAACTTTCGTGAATTTAACTATTCTTTTAAGTAGGCAGTAATGTCCCCAATGGTCTCAATTTTCTCTAAGTCTTCCGTAGGAATCTCCACATCGAATTCCTCTTCTAGTGCCATAACCATTTCAAATAAATCCAAAGAATCGGCTCCTAAATCTTCCTTAAAGGATGTACTTTCCATAAGGGTATTCATTTCTGCACCTAAGGATTCTGCTACGATTTTTTTTACTTTTTCTAACATTGTTTTATTCTCCTTTTCATCGCTATCATTTTTTTTATTTTTACCATTTTAAAAGGGAAGCTCCCCAAGAAAGGCCTGCACCAAATCCTGCCAGCACAATCCACCGGTTCTTTTTCAAAAGCCCTTTCTCGTTCATCTCATCTAATAAAATGGGAATACTTGCGGAAGAGGTATTACCATATTCTTCCAGATTCATTGGGAACTTTTCAATAGAAACTTCCAATTTTTTGGCAATGGAAGTTACAATTCTCCGATTGGCCTGATGCAATATGAAATAATCTATATTTTCCACTGTAAGCCGGTTTTTTTTCAAAAGTTCCCCAATGGATTCCGGTACTTTTCGAAGAGCAAACTTAAAAACGGCCTGTCCATCCATTTTCATATAGTGATCTCCGCTTTTTTCTTTTTCTTCCCAATTTTTGTTATAACGGTTTTCGCAGGTAAGGGCACTTCCGTTTTCTCCTGCGGAATATGCTGTAAATGGATAATTTTCTCCTTCTTCTGCCTGTAGGACTACGGCTCCCGCACCATCTCCAAATAAAATGCAGGTTCCCCGGTCCCTCCAATCTACAAGGTTAGAAAGACTTTCCGAACCAATGATCAGTATTTTTTTATAAATCCCCCCTGCAATGTATGCCTGGGCTGTATTATATGCAAAAAGGAAGCCGCTGCATGCCGCATTGATATCAAAGCAAACGGCATTTATCGCTCCAATTTCCTTTTGTACTTCACAGGCTCCGCAGGGAAGTAACACATTGGAAGAAAATGTAGAAAGAAGAATTAGTTCAATCTCTTCTGCTTTTGTCTCTCCCTTTAAAAGAGCTTTTTTTGCTGCCTTTACTGCCATTGTTACCGTTGTATCTTCGTCTATAATATGTCTTCTTATAATCCCGGTTCTCTCTTGTATCCACTCATCGTTAGTATCTACCATTTTAGATAAGTCCTTGTTATCCAGGTACTTTGGTGGCACATAAGATCCGGTTCCACATATTTTTCCTACCATTTTTCTTTTCTCCACAGATTCTTTGTTTTACTCGTATAATGTTTTATCATCGCATTGTTTTACATTAAAGTCTTTTGACTTTCAAAGTATATCACAAGGAAATAAATTGTCAAGATACTTTCGTAAATTTATTTTCCCTTCCC
>JAVXEO010000120.1:0-2515 GCA_036658435.1 Acetivibrio sp. | reverse complement strand
GGAAGCCATTCTACTGTATTCAGCTTATCCTGTGTCAGCCATTTTGCATCTTCATGCTCCAGAAGAATAAGATTCCCCGATTTTATATTGCAATAAAAACAATCCATGGAAAGATGAAAGGCCGGATAATCATATTCTATTGTATCAATCCGTTCCCCCACCTCTACTATAATATCTAATTCTTCCTTAATCTCTCTTCTTAATGCCTGTTGAGGGGTCTCACCGTTCTCTATTTTTCCGCCTGGGAACTCCCATCCTCCTTTAAATTCTCCATATCCACGCTGGGTTGCAAATAGAGCAATCTGACCGGTTTCATTTCTTTTTTTTATAACAGCTGCTACTACTCTTACTGTTTTCATCCTGTTTTCACTTCCTCTGTTTTTATATTACTTTGAAGATAGCGCAGCAAATCTTCCCGCACTGCATGGTGCATCTTCATTTGAAATTTTGCTATATCTCTTTCTTTTCCTTTGTTATCTCTTTTGTGTCCCGGCATTACCTGTGCAACATCAAATTCCCCCATATAATAAAAGCTCATTTCCGCATCACTTTTCTTTACAAATAAATGCTTATGTTCCGCTTCCATTACATCCTTAACATAGGTGCTTCCAATTCCTCTCCCCATTTGGGAATCCCAGCAAAAGGTTACACTATCTTCAAATTCATCTGCATAATCCGGTTTTCCTTCTGCATAGTTTTTTTCTTCTGTGCCTCCTTCTTTGTGGTAGGTTACGAATATGAATACACTCTCTCCTATGCGCTTCATTCCATAGATTGTTGAGGACAAATCCTTTTCACAATTCATCAAAAGACTAACATCACGTCTGGAATATTTTTCATACAAAGCAAATGGATTCCTATTCTCTTCCTTGGATGCATATTTGTCTTTGTATCGTTTCATTCCCACTTCTACTATATCATTTAACTGCTTGTAAAATTCACTGTGTTCCAGCCTTCTTGCAAAGCTCTCCAATCTCTGCAGCGTACGTTCTGCGTCATAGCGTATGATATCCATATGACAATATCTCTCATACTCCTGTTTATTACTTACAAATTTTCCTTGCAACACATCGATTGCGCTCTTCCATGAGTTGGTATCAACTGTGTATCCATATTTTTCTAAAAATTCACTCTTTATAACATCTACTGAACTTGTTTCCTGTTTCATTATTCTTTGCAAAATTTCAAGTTCGTAAGGTCTTGTCCCACTTAAAACTGTTTTGGACAGGTATTCTAAAATTAATTGTTCCTCTAATGTTATCTTACCCTGATATGCTTCTCTTTCAACTGTTTCAAGAAATGCCTGATAGGTCTTATTCTCACGGATAATTACTAAGGGATCTATCTCTCCATTATCATAAAAGTCCTGCAAATAAGGCACCCGCCCTATGCGATTCTTTAATGACCTATAGCTTTCCTTAATTAGTTCTTTTATTCCCCTAATCTTGTCTATAGATGCAAAAATCTTCTCCTTTGCTATCTCATCAAAATGAACGGTTGAGGCTCCTGGAATGGTGTTATTTCCACTTATAATATATTTACGAATGGTATCTTGATTATATGTACGATCACCAGACAAAGCTATGGGAATCATAAAGTTATTATTATAATTTCCTATAAAATCAAGAATGACAACATATTCTTTTCCCTTGGCCTTTCGAAGTCCACGCCCAAGCTGCTGAATGAATACAATCGGGGACTGGGTTGGACGAAGCATTATCACCTGATTCACTTCCACAATATCTACACCCTCATTTAGTATTTCAACGGAAAATATGTAATCCAGAGGCTGTATTTGTTGGGTTGCCTCCCATTCGTTCATGGCCAACCTCTCAAACGCCCGTTCTCTCTCCTCTTGGGATGCATCTCCATTTAAAGCTATGGTTCGATAGCCTGCATCGTTAAACTTCTTGGATAATTCAATTGATTCCGTAATTCTGCTGCAAAAAACTAATCCCTTTACACGGTCCCCACTATAGCCATAGTAATCTGCCTGTTCCAAAATATGCTTAACCCGTTCCGTACTCACCAGATGATTGAAATAATCAGATGTCATTTTCTTTGTTATCATTTTTTTGTCATCAATCATAGAGACATCACTCACACCAAAATAATGAAAGGGACAAAGTATGTTTTCTTCCATTGCCTGCTGCAGGCGTATCTCATATGCAATTTGATAATGGAAGATCTCATATATATTTCTTCCCTCCACATTGTCCCCTGATTGATCCGGTGTTGCCGTCATGCCAAGCCACAGTTTTGGTTTAAAATAATTCATAATCTTCTGATATATGTTCGCCAAACTGTGATGGGCTTCGTCCAAAATAATACAGTCAAACTCTTTGGGTTGGTACCGGCTCAAATGCTCCGGTCTATTCATCGTCTGCACCGTTGCAAAAACATAGTCTTTCTCATATTCAAGAGCTCCCGCACCTACAAGTCCCATTGAAATAGATTGTCCAAACACTCTTTCATAGGATTTTTTTGTCTGCCTTGCAAGCTGTCCTCTATGAAC
>JAVXEO010000119.1:0-2782 GCA_036658435.1 Acetivibrio sp. | reverse complement strand
CAGCTTGGTTTTGTGCCACTTTGATTTACCAAATTGGAAGTTTGATTAGCCGAATGATTTAAAAGGAACGAAAGAAATTTTTCTCAAAATCTATACACGATTTATGGAATGTGATAAAATAAGAGAAACGGACTGAAAAGGGGTGAAGGACGTGGATCTGATAAAAAAATGGAAACAAAAAATAAAACGTTTTATGGGAGAATCTCAATCTTATTTTAACAATTGCAAAAATGAGATTACATTAAAAAATTTTAGAATGCTAAAATTAGCAAATGTATTGCAGCTATTGATGGTGGCAGTATATTTTGTAGTAGCGGCGTTTACCTTTCACTCGAGAATAATTAATTTGATTTATATGGTTTATGTAGTATGTGACATTATTTTTACAATCTATGTTTTTGGCTATTTAAAAAAAGAAAGACGAAATTTCAAGAGAATACAAAGGGCTTGTTGGACCTTTGATGCCTTATGTATGGGTTTTATTATCCTTATCAGTATATACCCATTGATAAACGATCCGGGAATTTTCTTCCTGATTATGATTGTATTTGTTCCTATCATATTCATTTTACCATTTACAAGAATGATTGGTTTTGTTACCTGTGCTGAAGTAATTTTCCTTATTCTGGCAAGCCTTATTAAGACAGAGAATGCGTTTCATTTTGATATGCCATCTTCCATTACGGCATGGATTTTTGCTATGGTGGCAACGTATATTATAAATGATGTAAGAATATACGATAATCAAATGAATCGGGAACTTGGTCTGGCAAGAAGCAAAGATAAGAGTCCTAAGGTATAACTTATGAAGGGAGCATGTATAGTAAAGATGGATGCAGTGGAATTGTGGTATGATAAAGAGTATAATGAGTGGGAACGATTGGAACGACATAAAATAGAATTCGAAATAACCAAACGATATATGGATCAGTACATACAGCAAAAGAATCAAAAGATATTTGACATAGGAGGCGGTCCCGGAAGATATTCCTTTTATCTTACAGAAAGAGGACATCGGGTTTCTCTGCTTGATTTATCCAGACACAACATTCATGTTGCCCGGGAAAAGTCAAGAGAACTGGATATCTGGCTGGAAGAATATATTAAGGGAAATGCGCTGGATCTGGGAAGCCATGCGGAAGAAAGCTATGATGTGATACTGCTGATGGGCCCCCTTTATCACCTGACGGAAGCAAAAGACCGGCAAAAGGCCATGGAAGAGGCACTGCGGTTATTGAAAAAAGGTGGAATAATAATAGTTTCCTTTATATCCAATTACGCCCCCATACAAGATGCTTTTACCTGGATGGAAATGAATGGAGAGGATAGAGATGTGGAGGAACTTCTACAATATTTATCTAAAGGTGAAAATGATATAAAAAAAGGATTTACAACTTCTTATTTTTCAAGTGCAGAGGAAGCAAGAAATTTAATGAAGGAGAATGGATTAACGGAGTTAGCTTTTGCCGGGACCGAAAATATATTAGGCTGCAAAGAAATGGAAATAATGAAATTACCCATAGAAGAACAGGAAAAATGGCTGGATTTAGGATTTGCACTGAGTCGGGATGAAAAGCTGTTTGGAACCAGCCAGCATTATTTATATATAGGGAAAAAATGAATGAAAGCTTAATCCCACAGACAATAGAGAGGACATGGTGATGGGTATGAATTTTGCAGATTTTTTAGTACTGTCAGGTATTTTATGTATTGCAGGAGGAATTATGTTTCGCTTTATAAAAAGAGCCAGGGAGGGAAAGATCGGATGCAGTTGTGGCTGTGCCGGCTGTCCCCATAAAGATTGCAATAAAAGATAAAAAGGAGGAGTTTTATGTTACCAAAATTACAAGCATACGAGAACTTAGCCGATACCATGATTGAAAAGTTTAATCTTAGAGGAATTGAAGGGTATTATTGCACTACCAAAGAAGAGGCCCGGGCAGTGGCAGAACGATTCCTGACACCGGGGTGTTCTGTCTCATGGGGAGGTTCAGAAACCTTAAAAGAAATTGGTTTAATTGAGGAATTGAAAGCCTCCGATTATGTCGTATACGACCGAAAGACGGCAAAGACACCGGAGGAAGCCAGAGAGCTTTATGGAAAGATTGTGACATCGGATTGCTTTTTTATGAGTTCCAACGCCATAACTTTGAGTGGAGAACTTGTTAATATTGATGGCTCAGGAAACCGTACAGCCTGCTTGATTCATGGACCTTCTAATGTTATAATTGTTGCTGGTATGAATAAAATAGTGACAGACATAAAGAGCGGCGTGGATAGAATACGTAATATGGCAGCGCCGGCAAATGGAGTAAGACTGGGAACACAGACACCTTGTGCATCCATAGGAAGATGTGGAAATTGTTTAGCAGAAGACTGTATGTGCGCCCAGATTGTAGTTACGAGAAAATCAAGAATACCAAATCGGATTAAAGTGATATTAGTGGGAGAGGAGCTGGGATATTAATGACAAAGAAAGAACAGGGAACCGATGTAGGTGTAAGAGTTGATGTAAACGTTGCAAAGATTGTAAAATACTGCTGTGTTACAGCAATCCTTATCGTAGGAATTGTATTTGGAGCAAACTTGGTTTCACAATGGTTAAAAGAACAGAAAAGGGATTAGGCATAGTGGGAAAAGCGTTATTTATTTCAGAAAAACCAAGTGTTGCGCAGGAGTTTGCAAAGGCACTAAAAATACAGGCAAAGAAACAGGACGGATATATGGAATCAGAGGAATCTATAGTGACTTGGTGTGTAGGCCATTTGGTTACCATGAGTTA
>JAVXEO010000118.1:0-2947 GCA_036658435.1 Acetivibrio sp. | reverse complement strand
GGGAGAGGACTATAGGACAACATTACTTGATACACCGGACCACAATGATTTTCAATGGAATCAGACCGATAGATATGCACTTAGCTATACAATGGATCCGTGGATGCTGAATGGTCAGTTCCGCCTATATCTGGATGGAAAAGATGACTGGGTATATACGAATATTGATTTTAAGGCTATGGATAGTACCTATGGACTTATTGAAAAGAACATAAGTGGAAGGGCAACGATTTCCGATTGGGGACATAAGGATTTTGAATTTGCTTCGGCGGATAAGTACAAGAGAACCATTACCTCTGCAGGTGGCTTCGATAAGTGGGGCGGCGTGTATGAACTGGATGAATCCTCTAAGGGAAAAATTTCCTATTCCTTTGATGGAAAGATAAAGGATCAGTATGGAACTTACAATGCCTATCTTCATGAAGATCAGCCAAACATTGTACTACCTCTTCAGAGTATTAAACCGGTACATGTTAATCCATATGCCTACCTTGTAGACTTTAGCAACACGGATCTTGTGATTGATAAAGAAGAAATATACAAGAAAATGGTAGAGAGAGGAGAAAAGGAGATTTCGATTACTGTAAAACTGGTAGTTCCATCCGTTTCCTGTGCAAATGCAGAGGATAAGATGTTTACCAAAGAGATTACCTTTAAAAGAGGATAAGTAGTAATAAAAACAGAACCGGGATTATATCCCGGTTCTATTTTTATCCGGATGCTATTAGGGTAAATTCCTTATAAAAAATTTAATAGTTCGAATCGTCCAATAGCTGGGAGAGATACTCTGACATATTTTCATTGGCAATAAGACGAACCAAAACGTCACGATCCCATAGGATAACATGATTAGAAAACGCCAATTCACAGGCGTTTTTTGTATAATAAGAGTTGGTTACCACCAAACCTTTCTGGGCTTCATAATAGGCCATAGAGCCAATCACTTCTTGTATTGCTTTTACACCAATTGAAGACCGGTATCGCTTGACCTGGACAGCAATGGTAAGCTTTTTCTTCTGTAGAATCAAATCTGCACCATAATCATTGGAAACCTTGGTGGTATTTACCTTAAATCCTAAAACTTCAAAACGGAGCTTTAAATATTCTTCAAAGGCAATGCCTGACATCTGGTCTATTTTCTTTATGGAAAAATGTAAAACCCGCCATCTCCTCCATTTCAACCGCTGTCTTTTTAGAAGGACAAGGAAAAGCAGTAAAAGCAAATAAAGAGCCAAAAAGGGCAATGAAAAGGGAAGAGACCATCCTAAATAAGAAAGGGTACCCTCTATAAAAAGCAGGAGTAAAAAGGTTTCAGTTAGTGTGAGCAGGGAATCTTTTATATATTTTTTCATATAAATATAATAGTACATCGAACAACCGTTTGCAATAACAAATTATTTCTGGAAGAATGAAACGGTCTATGGTAGAATAGCAGTAAAGCTATTTTTAGACAGGAAGGGCGTGCTTTTATGCTATATGTTGTGGTTGCAGATGAAGATACAAAGAATGCACAATCCATAAAAAGAGTCATTGAAAAAGGAACAAAAGGCATGAAGGTTGTGACTTGCCTTGGAGAGTCAAGAGAGGTCATTGAAAAGATTAAGAATTTAATGCCGGCATTGGCTATTTTAGGTGTGAGTTTAAATGGATTAAATGGACTGGAAATTGCCAGGTATCTGGGCACCATCAAGGCAAGTACAAAAATTATCCTGATTTCTTCTTATAACCATTTTGAATTTGCAAGGGAAGCCATACATTTAAATGTACAGGATTATCTTCTAAAGCCGTTGATTGAAAGCCAATTGATTGACTCCGTTACAGAAGCAGTTGAAAAGTATAAGAGGGAAGCCGCTGCAAAAGAGGAAATGGAGAATCAAAAAAAACAGATGGAAGAATCCCGAAGACATACCGAGTATAGCTTGATTTATTCTGCTCTTTTTAATGGGGAAGCTTCGGAAGAAATTAAGAATTATAAAAAGATGTTTTTACTTGGAGAAATGGGATATATCATCAATATCGAAATCGATTCTTTTGACTCAGACAGCCTTATTAACTTAAAAAAAGATGACGTACAGATTAATAAGTATCTCCGAAGAATTGTTTCGGAACATAATAATTGTGTCATTGGGCCCAGAATGCTGAACCGAATTCTCGTATGGGTGGATTCCTCGGAAAAAGGGAGAAAGGTTCCAACCTCTTCCATGGCAGATATTAAACTGGCAGCCCATATTATCGTTGCTCTAAAAGACCGATTTTTGATTAATGTATCCATTGGAATAGGGGGAGAAAAGTCCATTTTCAACTTGCATGCGTCTTATGAAGAAGCCGTACGGTGTCTCCGATACAAAGGGGTGCACAATGTAGTACGTATTCACGATGTAGAGCAAAAAGAGATTTCACCAACGGAATACAATGAACTGGAGAATCTTCTGCTGAAAAGTATTAAGTTTGGAAAGGCAGAGATTGTCAATCTTTTCGTAGAACTTCTGGACAAGATACGGGGCTTAGAAGAAAATGTCTACCGTAATAAAATATACGAAGTTTTGGTTTTGGCAGCCCATGAATCCAGATTGGCGGGACAGAATTCTTTGGATTATATTGATTTTAAACAGTATTTTGAAAATAAATGGGATTTGCCTATTGAACAAGTGGAAAGATGGGCCTACCAAAGATTTGAATATCTGATTAATTCCGTGCAGAGCAGCCGCCTTGAGATACGGTCAGATGGAGTAAACAGTGCAATCCACTATATGGAAGAACATTACATGGAAGAGATTACCTTGGAAGAAATCTCCAGATATGTAGGAATTAGTCCCCAGCATTTCAGCAAGATCTTTAAAGAAGAAACCGGAATAAACTATATAGAGTGGCTTACGGACTTACGCCTGGATATAGCAAAACGACTTCTTGCAGAAGGAGGAAAGACCGTGAAAGAGGTATGTTATGT
>JAVXEO010000117.1:0-2999 GCA_036658435.1 Acetivibrio sp. | reverse complement strand
ATTCCCCTACGGGTCATTGAAAGACTACAACACATAGATATCTTATGAATAAGGAGGAGCGAGGAGAGAAATTTTGCTTGCCTTTTGTATCAGAGTAGGATATATTTATAAACGTAAGAAAAATCTTACGGAAAAATCATTTTGAAGATAAATGACAGGGGGATTCCAAGAGATTGGAGTATCTCTGTTTTTTTACTATGACGAAATAGTTATTTAAGAAAGGAAACACTATATGAGCGAATTTGTAAATGTAGCAGAAATTTTCGGAGAAAATGTTTTCAATGAAACTGTCATGATGGAACGATTGCCCAAGAAAGTCTACAAAGATTTGAAAACAACAATTGAAGGTGGCAAGGAATTAGATTTAGCAACTGCAGATGTAATAGCCCATGAAATGAAAGTATGGGCAATTGAAAAAGGAGCTACTCACTACACCCATTGGTTCCAGCCATTAACGGGAGTGACGGCTGAAAAGCATGATTCGTTTATTTCTGCACCAATGGCCAGCGGAAAGGTTTTGATGAGCTTTTCTGGAAAAGAGTTAATCAAAGGGGAACCAGATGCGTCTTCTTTTCCATCTGGAGGTTTGCGTGCTACCTTTGAGGCAAGAGGTTATACTGCTTGGGATTGTACATCACCGGCATTTGTCCGTCAGGATGCAGCAGGAGCCACACTTTGTATTCCTACAGCATTTTGTTCTTATACAGGAGAGGCATTAGATCAAAAGACCCCATTATTAAAATCTATGGAAGCGATTAACCGGGAATCCGTACGATTATTAAAATTATTTGGGAATACTACGGTGAAGAATGTAACCCCATCTGTAGGTGTTGAGCAAGAGTATTTTTTGGTGGACAGAGAAAAGTATTTAAAACGAAAAGATTTAGTATTTGCGGGACGTACCTTATTTGGCGCAATGCCTCCAAAGGGTCAGGAATTAGATGATCATTATTTTGGAAGTATCAGAGAACGAATTGCAGATTATATGAAGGCAGTTAATGAAGAACTTTGGACTTTGGGTGTTGCCGCAAAAACCCAACACAATGAAGTCGCTCCAGCACAGCATGAACTGGCCCCAATATATGAAAAATGTAATGTTGCCGTTGATCATAACCAATTAGTAATGGAAATCTTAAAAAAGGTAGCATCACGCAAAGGATTACACTGTCTATTACATGAAAAGCCTTTTGCCGGAGTCAATGGTTCCGGAAAACATGATAACTGGTCGTTGACTACAAATGAAGGGAAGAATTTATTAGAACCAGGGAAAACCCCTCATGAGAACATACAGTTTCTTCTGATTCTTATTTGTATTTTAAAAGCGGTAGATGTTCATGCAGATTTATTGAGAGAATCAGCGGCTGATCCTGGAAATGACCATCGGTTGGGAGCAAATGAAGCACCACCAGCAATTATATCTGTATTTTTAGGAGAACAGCTGGAGGATGTATTTGAACAATTAACCAGTACTGGATTTGCTACTCATAGTTTAAAGGGTGGTATTTTAGAAACGGGTGTGAAATCCCTCCCAGATTTTGCAAAGGATGCTACAGATAGAAATAGAACGTCACCTTTTGCATTTACAGGAAATAAGTTTGAATTTCGTATGGTAGGGTCAAGAGATTCGGTTGCTGCTCCAAATGTGGTATTGAATACCATTGTAGCAGAAGCGTTTGCAGAAGCCTGTGATTATTTAGAGGAAGCAGAAGATTTTGAGATGGCAGTACATGATTTAATCAAGAAATATGCGATAGAACATCGCCGTATTGTATTTAATGGAAATGGATACTCAGAAGAATGGGTAAAAGAAGCTGAACGAAGAGGATTGCCCAATATTGATTCTATGGTAGAAGCAATTCCGGCTTTAATCACAGAAAAGTCAGTTCGTTTGTTTGAAAAATTTAACGTCTTTACTAGAGCAGAACTAGAATCTCGTGCAGAAATACAATTTGAAGCATATGCGAAAACTATCAATATAGAAGCACGTGCAATGCTTGATATTGCAAGCAAGCATATTATACCTGCAATTATTCGATATACAAAGGGACTTGCAGATACAGTAAATGCAGTAAAGGCAGCAGGAGCTGATGTTACGGTTCAGTTCGAGCTTCTCAATCAAACATCAGAGCTTTTGAAACGTACAAAAGCAGCAGTTCTTCAATTGGAAAAAGCAACAGATCATGCTTCCAGTGCTTTAGAAGGACAAGAACAGGCAATGATTTTTAGACAAGAAGTATGTCCAGCTATGGATATGCTCCGGGAACCAGTAGATGCATTAGAAATGATTGTAGATAAAGAGATTTGGCCAATGCCATCTTATGGTGATTTGATTTTTGAAGTGTAAAAAAGTCTATGTGAAATGTTATACAGCTGGTACAGGAGGAGAATTATGAGCCGAAGCGAATTCATACAGGAATTGAAAATTGCATTAGAAAATGATTTGGTTGGATCGATTATACAGGAAAATATAGATTACTATAATAGCTATATTTTGGAAGAAATAAAAAAAGGAAGAATGGAATCGGAAGTTTTGGCAGAACTTGGGGACCCATGGATGATTGCCCGAACTATCATTGATTCTGTAGAAAATAATAGTCAAGGGAACACCTATGAAGCTAGTGAAAGCACCAATCAATCTCAAGCAAAAGATGAAAAGAAGAAAATGCATATATTTGGTTTGGACACCTGGTGGAAAAAAGGCTTAGCTCTAATCATTGTAATTGTTGCAATCATGGCAACCCTAGCTATTACAGCAGGAATTATTCGATTGATATTACCAATTCTTTTGCCAATTCTTTTTGTCATTTTCGCCATTAGAATATTCAAACAGCGGAAGTAGTAGAAAATCACAATTTATTTATAAATAGTCAGTAAAAAGACTGGTGGGGGAGCCACCAGTCTTTTTGAGGGGAGTATAAATAATTAATAAGGGGTTGTAAGAAGTTACCTTCCTACAAGTAGTAGTATAATATAAGCCCCCTCAAAAAGCAAGAAAAAAA
>JAVXEO010000116.1:0-3010 GCA_036658435.1 Acetivibrio sp. | reverse complement strand
TCCTATTACATAAAAACGCTCCGCTGTGGGTGCGCACGCCGCGCTAAGGAATATGGTCACTGAAGTGACCGCGCTTTGGATAAAGAGTCTGCAAAGCAGACTCTTTATCCTGTGAAAAAACCTTGATAAAAAAAATAGTTTATAGTAAAGTAGATAACAAAAAACAGTTATGATACAGCCATGCCATTTTTAATGTGACGGAATAAATCGATGATAAGTAAGGAGATAGGTTACGATGAAAGCAAGAAAGGCAGAAATAGAAGATTTACCTGATATAATGAAAATAATTGATGAAGCGAAAGAATACTTAAAATTACAGGGAGTAGACCAGTGGCAGGATGGAACGCCCAATGAAGACATTATTTCTAAGGATATTGCCAGAAAAGAATCTTTTGTCTTTACAGAAGAAAATAAAATTTGTGCATATGCAGTCCTTTCTGTAGAAAAGGAAGATTGCTATGATAAAGTATACGATGGAAACTGGAAGGGAAAGGATAGTGAGTATGCAGTGATCCATAGAACGGCTATGGGAAAGTCCTGCAGGGGACGGGGAAAGGCTCAGGAACTGTTTGATATTTGTGAACAGGAAGCAAAACAAAAAGGAAGAAAAACCTTGCGAATTGATACCCACCAGGATAACCGGCTGATGCAGCATTTAATCAAGAAAAACGGATTTACCCATTGCGGATGGATTTATATGAAGGATGGGGTTGCCAGGCAAAGAAAGGTAGTAAGACTCGCTTACGAAAAAAGAATATAGAAAAGTGTCAATTTTTGTCGAATGGTGCATATAATAAAGTACAATCAAATAAAAGGAGAATGTCGTATGTGTAATGGTAATAGTAACAGGATGCCTAAGATTCAGCTTTATGAATGCCCAAATTTCCAAGGAAGAATGATAGAACTTACAGGACCAACACCACATTTATGCAAATGTGGTTTCCATGACAGAATTTCTTCAATCCGAGTAATTTGCGGAGAATGGAAACTTTTTGAAGACTGTGACTTTGAGGGAAGAGAGTTCAAAGTTTGCGAACATGGTGGACCTTGCTGCAATGGTGAATATCCATGTAAAAGAGAATGGTGTGGAATGAACAATGAACTCGCTTCCCTCTATCCTGTTTGCAGATGCTAAGATTCCACAAGAGCACATGCAAAAAATTCCGGAAGATGAAAGTTTGGAACAGCAGAATCAATGCTGGCTGCGCTTAAAAAATGCGTATTGCTTTTCGCCTCTGAAATCTTATAGCAGTTAAACCGGAAGGTATTTATTCCTTTAAATGATTCCAAAGAAAGAGAATACATTTCCTGTAAAAATGAATAGGGGATGCAAAGGAGAACACTCCAATGCGTCTCCTTTTTTTCTGCCTCCACGTTACAAAGGGATAGAAGCTTAGGAGAAATATTTTTTCGATGAGTTTTTCCGGTTCCAATTTGTGAAAGCAGGGCACCATTAGAATTGACTTCAAAGTTGATGTATTCCGGCCGATTAGGAAAGGGTTGGAAAAAAAATTCAAGTGCGCTGTCTAAGAAAACAGGGTCATTAAAATTGGTATAAGTAGTCAGTGGATTCTCTTCTTTACAGCTGAGTTTTATAAGAAAACCATAGGATTCTAAGAGGCCAATCTGAGCATAGGATTCCGGTACATAGGTAGTATTCCAAAGGACATGATGAATAGGAAGCGGAGGGCATGTTTCAATTTCTGTGAAAGAGGGTATCTTTTTTACAATATAGTTCATGGAAATGCTCCTTTAAAAAATGATATTTTAAGATAGAATACAATAATTGGGAACCAATTACCAACAAAAAACCGGAAAATAAATTTTAGTATAAAAAAAACGTAGGATTGTGCAATTGAAGGTAGAATACAAAGCGGATATAATGAAAGCAGAACAGGATTATGAAGGAGGTATTTTATGTCAAAAACAAAGGGAAGAGTTACATTGCCAAGTGAATCAAATTTTCTTGAAGAAACAAAGGAAATGATGGATCGCTGGGGAGCAGACGCATTACGAGACAGCGATGGAACAAAATTGGATGATGCAGTAAAGTCTTTGGATGCCAATATCTATACTACCTATTTTATTGCCAGAGGGCACAATGAATTTGCAAAAGAACATATGGAAGAATGCCAGCAATTGTATCTTATGTCCAAGCACAATGTGGCAGCAGGTGAACGGCTTTCGATACATTTTATGGATGGATATTATCAGGAACAATGTATACCGGATTATCTGCATGACCCAAAACAGTGGTGGGAAGTAATAGACCGCACCGGAGGAAACGTGGTATCACCGGCAAATTGGGAACTGGATCAGGAAAACCATGTCCTTATCATAGAAAAAGCAAAAGAGTTTCATGAATATACGGTTTCTTTTTTAGTTTATGCTATTTGGGATCCAACGCAGATGTACAATCATATTACAAATCACTGGGGAAATAAGCCTCATGACATTCCCTTTGATGTAAGACAGGCAGCCTCCGGAAGCTTTGCAAAAGACTACCTGAAAAAATGGCTGGAGGAAAATCCGGACACAGATGTAGTTCGTTTTACAACTTTTTTTTATCATTTCACATTATTGTTTAATCCGGATGCAAAAGAAAAGTATGTGGATTGGTTTGGATATGGGGGCACGGTATCAGTAAAGGCACTGGAGGAATTCGAAGAGGAATACGGCTATAGGCTGCGTCCGGAGGATCTTGTAGATAATGGATATTACAATACAACCTTCCGTGTGCCTACAAAAGCGTATTTAGATTATATGGATTTCATTCAGAAATTTGTGGCAAAAAAGGCAAAAGAGCTGGTAGATATTACCCATGAAGCAGGAAAAGAAGCGATGATGTTCTTAGGCGATAACTGGATAGGAACCGAACCTTATGGAAAATATTTTGAAGAAATTGGTTTAGATGCAGTAGTAGGAAGTGTAGGAGGAGGTGCCACCCTTCGCCTGATTTCAGACATTCCCCATGTGAAATATACAGAAGGCCGGTTCCTGCCTTACTTTT
>JAVXEO010000115.1:0-3028 GCA_036658435.1 Acetivibrio sp. | reverse complement strand
TAAGGTAAGGAAAGTATAAAAGGAGGTACAGTATGAATTCCAATGAGTTGAAAATCAAGGAAATTTTAATGAAAAGAGGTATTGATTCATCTTCGGTTGAGGAGGCAGGCGAGGTGGAAATAAAAGAGCCTCATGAAAGCTTTAAAAAGTTAATGGAAATCTACTACCAGTTAAAAGTAAGTGCAGATATGGAAATTCCATATTGGTATAACAGAACATGGTGGGAACATGATGGGGATATTTTAGAGGTAAGAAGAGCAAGAGCAGTAGCCTCTGCCTACCATCACAGCACTCCTACCATTTTGCCTTATGAAAAACTTGTCATGAATAAAACAAAGAATGTGAGAGGAGCATTTCCGTTTCCGTGGGTAGTTTCCAGTTTCTTTAATGCTCAGGCGAAAGCTTTAATGGATGAAGTGGATGTTCCGGCAGAAAATTCCGCAGATGCAGTCAGTGTAGTAGGTGCAGGAGGCGGCAATGTAACAGAAAGCTATGGCGAGATCGTTTCGCTGGCTAAAAAATTCGGTATGAGAAAAGAAGAAATACCAGTTCTCGTCAAGGTTTCAGAAGCATGGAAAGATATTTCTGTAGAAGATATCAGTACAAAATATGGGAAAATGCACCCGGCTTATGATCAATTTCAAAGTGTTATGGATGGTGTGGTATGTATGTTTGATTCCTTTGCAATCCCTCAGGGAAGAGAAGTCATTAACTATTATGTACCTTTACAATATGGGTTTGATAAAATATTAGAACTTTGTGATGAAAAGATTGCTGAAACCATGGGAGAAGCAGGAGATGACGGAATACTTGGTATGAACCGTGGTTATTATTATGCAGCAATGAAAGAAATTACAAAAGGACTTAGCAAATGGTGTGACAATTATGCGAAGAAGGCAAAAGATATGGCATCCAGGGAACCGGATGTCAGCTTTAAGAAAAATTATGAAAAAATAGCAGAAGTAATGACTAATATAGCTCATAAAAAACCGGCTACTTTTAGGGAGGCTCTTCAGATTACGTTATGCTGCCACTATGGTGTAGTAAATGAAGATCCTCAGTCTGGTTTATCCATTGGAAGATTGGGACAGATATTGCAGCCCTATTATGAAAAGGATATTGCGGATGGAATTCTCACAGAAGATGAAGTATTAGAACTTTTAGAACTGTATAGAGTTAAGATAACATGTATTGAATGTTTTGCTTCAGCGGGAGTTTCAGGGGGAGTTCTTTCGGGAAATACATTTAATAATCTTTCCATGGGTGGGCTTAATTATGATGGACTTACTGCTGTTACACCACTGGAATATATGATCGTAGAAGCAGGAATGAGAGCGAAAACGCCACAGCCTACGTTAAGTGTGTTATATGACGAGAAGACGCCGGAAGATTTTCTTATGAAATGTGCAGCATGCACAAAGCTTGGTTTAGGTTATCCTGCATGGATGAATAATCAAACCGGCATGAATTTTATGCTAAGAAATTATGGACCGGAAGGAATGGATTTATATGATGCAAGAGCATGGTGTCTCGGGGGGTGTTTAGAATCCTCACCAGGCTGTTTTTTACCTCTTTCATACAATGGAAAAGTACATATGATACCAGGGGGTGCAGGACCTACTGCCGGAACAGGAGTTCATTTTATGGCGCTTCCGAAAATATTGGAATTAGTCTTAACCAATGGTGTCGATGAAAGAACAGGTAAGAGAATATTCCCTCCGCATAACCAGAAAATTAAATCTTATGAACAACTGGTTACTATCTGGAGAGAGTATTTAAGCACAGCAACGGATATCGTGAATAAGGTCAATAATATCCAAATGGATTTTTGGAGAAAATACAATATGCCTGCGGTAAATTCTCTTTTAAAGCCAGACTGCTTTACAAAGGGACAACATCTTGGTAACTGCGGAGGAAGGTATAATGCAACCATTAACTTTGAATCTTGTGGTACCATCACCTTTATTAATTCTTTAGCCTCTATCAAAAAAAATGTATTTGAAGATGGAGCTTTTTCTTTAGAAGAAATGAAAGATGCTATGGTTCATAACTTTGGATTTAAGACAGCTTATGAAACAAGTGTATTCTCGCCAGATTTCAGAGAAAGTACAGAGGCAGCACCAAAGTATGAAAAAATATTTGCGGCTTGTATCCATGCACCGAAATATGGAAATGCCATATCTTTTGTAGATGATATTTTAAAAGATTATGAGACCTATATGCTCAAATGGACAAAACAATATAAATCCTATTATGGCAAACCATTATATATGTGCCAGATTTCAGTTTCCACCCATGGACCGCAAGGGTTTATAACTTTGGCTACAGCAGATGGACGGTTAGCAGGAACTACCTATTCGGATGGCTCTTTGTCAGCTTCACCGGGAACAGATAAGAATGGTGTTTATGCACTCTTTGAATCTGCGACTGTTTATGACCATTCCGAGCAGCAAAATTCGCAAATGAATTTAAAGCTTCACCCATCTGCAGTAAAAGGGCTAAACGGAACAAAAAAACTTTTAGATGTAGTACGAGCCTACATGAGAAAAGGCGGTTTTCATGTTCAGTTTAATATAGTAGGCTCTGATACTTTACGTGATGCTCAAAAGGCACCTAATCAATACAGGGATCTTATGGTACGAGTAGCTGGTTTTACGCAGTATTGGTGTGAAATAGGAAAGCCAATTCAGGATGAAGTAATTTACCGGACAGAATATGATGAAGCTTAATTAAAAATACAATTAAAATTGGAGGGAATACAAAAATGATACATAGAGAATGTGTTAATTATATTAATTTAGATTGTGAAAAAGGGATGTGTGCAATTTCTAAAAGTATTGTTCCAATTGATTTAGAAGGAAGTGAGGCATGTGAAGCATTTTCAGCAGCACCTGTCTGTGGAAATTGTAGACATTTTTGTGAGGCAGATAAGTATGGAATTGGAATTTGCAAAGGTTTTGAAAAAGAAAACTGGGCATATGAAACTTGTGGAGCATTTACTTGTGAACAATATCAAGGATAGGGAGAT
>JAVXEO010000114.1:0-3079 GCA_036658435.1 Acetivibrio sp. | reverse complement strand
CTGGAACGTCTTATGCAGATGCACGTTTAAATAAACAATTACAGGATAAACCAAATGGAACGGTTTGTCAAATGGGAGGTAGGAAAAATGGCTAAAACACATTGGAAGAAATTCCAGAACCCAGACTATATCGGGGCATACGCCTTCGATGAAAATGAGGAAAAGGTATTAACAATAGATCATGCGCAAAAGGAGAACTACACCGGCAACGGCGGAAAGAAGGATGAGGGGCTTGTGGTCCACTTTAAGGAAAGAGACGTAAAACCGCTAATTTGCAACTCCACCAATGCCAAGCGAATTGAGAAGGTTGCAAAGAGTCCCTTTATTGAGGATTGGCCAGGTACGAGAATCCAGCTGTACACAGAAATGGTTACGGCGTTTGGGGAAACCGGATTAGCAGTCAGGGTACGAGATTTTGCACCGAAAGAGGAAATCTGCTGTGATTATTGTGGGGTTTCCATTAGGGCGTCTGACGGAAAGAGCCCAAGACAAATTGCAACATCTACAAAGAAGAGATATGGCGCAGAGCTCTGTGCTGACTGTGCAAGAAAACGATTTGAGGAAAAGAAGTCTGATGAAGCGAAGGAGGAACCGGTAAATGAAGACAACGAAGATTAAGATAAAAAACCTGTTCGGAATTACCGAAGCAGAACTGGACGGACGAAGCGTGGAAATCACGGGAACGAATGGGGTGGGTAAAACCTCTTTTTTGCACGCATTAAAGTATGGGCTGAACAACCAGTCCGGTTGTGAATATATTGTCCGCAATGGGGAGAATGAGGGGGAAATCCTAATTGAAACAGACACGGGTCTTTATATAGACCGGAAAAAACGATCCAATAAAGCCGACTACATAAGCGTGAAGGAAAATGGCAGAAAAGTAACGGCGCCGGAGTCGGCACTACGTCCACTCTTTACTCCCTTGCAGCTGGATCCGGTGGCATTTATCGGAATGACCAAGCAGGAACAGAATCGCATAATTCTTGACCTAATTGAGTTTGATTGGGACTTGAACTGGATCAAAAAGCAGTTTGGTGAATTGCCTGCCGGAATAGATTACGAGCAGAATATCCTGCAAGTGCTAAATGATATCCAGGCAGAGAACGGTGCGTACTTCACAAATCGTCAAGATATTAATCGAGATATGAGGAATAAGCGAGCCTTTATTGAGGAAATTGCGGCAGATATCCCAGCAAAGTATGATGCAGATAAGTGGGAGAATTACGATCTGGGAGATACTTACCGGGAGCTTGAGCGAATACGAGAAGAGAATAGTCGGATTGAGCGAGCAAAGACATTTAAAGACAGCTATGACAACAAGCTCCGTGGACTGGAAGCAGAGAAGCAAATCCAGATTGGCGCAGAGGAAAAGAACATGGCAACGGAACGAGATGGACTAAATAGTACGATTGAACGGCTAAAGGCTGAAATCAAGGCGGCTGAGGACAAGCTGAGCGGGATGGACGATAAGTTGCAAGATAAAATTGCCCTGGCAGAGAGCCAGTACAACGAGAAAAAAGCCAAGCTGGACAAAGATATGCAGGTGGCAGATGGATATATAGCGAAAGAACCGACTGACTGCACAGAGATGCAGGACGAGGTGGACACAGCAGAAAAGATGAAAAAGCACTTAAATGAGTACCGCAGGTTAAAAACGCTGGAACAGGATATGAACGCATTGAAAAAGGAAGCGGAGGAGCTGACCTATAAAATTGAACTGGCAAGAGAATTGCCGGGACAGATATTAGAGACCGCTACACTTCCGGTAAAGGGGCTAACGGTAGAGAATGGCATCCCACTCATCCAAGGTCTTCCGGTGTCCAATTTATCCGAAGGTGAAAAGTTAAATCTGTGTGTGGATGTGGCACTCTCTAAGCCAAATAATCTACAGGTAATTTTGATTGATGGAGCGGAAAAACTGTCCGACGAGAACAGGGACATGCTGTATCGAAAATGTGCAGGGAAAGGATTGCAGTTTATTGCAACTCGAACCACAAATGACAATGAATTGGAGGTCAATTATCTATGTTAACAGCAGAGAACTATTTTAGCAAAGAAAACCAAATGAAATATTTTGGAACATCCCAGTTTAAGGCGTTTGATAAATGCGAGGCAGCAGCACTGGCAGAGATTCGGGGCGAGTATGAGCGGGAAAAAACAACCGCCCTGCTTGTGGGATCATACGTGGATGCACATTTTGAGGGGACGCTGGATATTTTCAGGGCGAAGAATCCGGATCTGTTCACAAGGCCAGGGGAGTTAAAAACAAACTTCCGGCAGGCCGAGGAGATTATTCAAAGGCTGGAACGTGACGAGTTATTTATGGAATACATGTCCGGGCAGCCACAGGCCATTATGACCGGGGAACTGTTTGGTTATCCGTGGAAGATTAAGATTGACAGCTATCATCAAGGCAAGGCCATTGTGGATCTAAAAGTCATGAAAGACTTTGCACCGATATGGGTTGATGGGGAAGGGAAGATTCCATTTGTGGAGGCCTGGGAATATGATTTGCAGGCAGCCATTTATCAGGCGGTTGAAGGAAACCATTTACCATTCATTATTGCTGGGGCAACAAAAGAAAAGACAACAGATTTAGCACTCTTCCGGGTACCCCAGCAGAAAATTGATGTGGCTCTGAAGATTATTGAGGCAAAGATTGACCGCTTCGCAGATATTAAAGCCGGAATTGTCGAGTCGGTACGCTGTGAAAAGTGCGATTACTGCAAGCAAACCAAGGTGCTGACAAGCGTAGTGCCGTATGAGGAGGCAGTGAATGAATAATATAACGATACATGGACGTTTGACCAGAGATCCGGAGCTGAAAGAGTATACAACGAAAAAAGGCGATACCGGAGAGAGCTGCAAGTTTTCGGTAGCTGTTGATCGGCGATTTGGGGAAGAAACGGATTTCTTTAACTGCATTACGTTTGGTGGGTTATCCAGGGTAATTGACAAGCATTTCGCAAAAGGCAAAGAAATTGTCGTTTCCGGAGAAATGCAATGCAATACCTATACAAATGATAAAGGGGAAAAAAAATATCCATGGACGCTGGCAGTGCAGAATTTTGATTTCTGT
>JAVXEO010000113.1:0-3126 GCA_036658435.1 Acetivibrio sp. | reverse complement strand
AATTACGTGCAGTTGGATTTAATAAAAATGCAGCGGAGTATGGTGGCATTAGTGCAAATCGTGCGGTAATGACGGCTATGGCTATTTCCGGTGGTCTGGCAGGACTTGGTGGAGCCATGCAACTCATGGGTATGTCTATGCGTATCAGCCAGTTCTCTTCTCAGGAAGGATATGGCTTTCAGGGAATTACAGTTGCGCTGATTGGAGCGTCCAATCCAATCGGATGTATCTTTGCAGGTTTGTTCTATGGTGCTATGAAGTATGGTGGATCAAAATTAAACCTGGTAGGTGCACCTTCTGAAATCGTTGACATTATTATGGGCTGTATCGTATTCTTTATTGCAATTTCTCATGTATTCAAAGCAATTGTTAATAAAAAGAGTTCAAAAAAGGAGGTTAAATAATCATGGATGCAATTATCAGTAATTTAGGCTTAATCATTAATGCAACATTAATTGCAACACCTCCGCTCTTGTTTGCAGCATTAGGTTCCTGCTTTTCGGAGCGAAGTGGTGTAATTAACATTGGTATTGAAGGTATGATGACAATTGGCGCTTTTACAGGAGCAGTGGTTGCTTTTTATACACATAGCGGATGGCTTGCTTTCCTTTGCGGTGGCTTAGCCGGTGCGGTATTTGGATTATTACATGCGGTTGCCTGTGTATCCTTGGGAGCCGACCAGACAATTTCCGGTACGGCTATTAACTTCTTAGCACCGGGTATTGCAGTATTTCTTGCTAAAATGTTATTTAATTCTTCGGATACCCCGGCCATAGACAGTGCTTGGAAACTTCCTAAACTATTTGACGGCGTATTTGAAGCAGGTACCTTTGCGAAGAATGTATTCAATGTATACTCGGTTGCTTACCTAGTATTTGCTTTGGTATTTGTTGTTTGGTTTGTATTCTATAAAACAAGATTTGGTATGAGACTTCGTGCAGTTGGAGAGCATCCAACCGCTTGCGATACCTTGGGTATTAATGTATACCGTGTTCGTTATATTTGTGTAATCTTATCCGGATTCTTAGCTGGATTAGGTGGAGCTTATGTAACTCTTGCAACGGTTAACCAGTTCAAACCTATTGTTATTGTAGGACAGGGCTTTATTGCCATTGCAGCAGTAATCTTTGGTAAGTTCAGACCACAGGGCGCTATGTATGCATGTCTCCTCTTTGGATTCTGCAGCGGACTTAAAGTACTGTTAGGTTCCGGAAACGTAGTTTCACCAAACCTGATTTCTATGATACCTTATATTGTTACAATCGTTGCATTGATTCTCTTTGTTGGTAAAGCAAGAGTGCCTGCAGCAAATGGTAAACCTTATTCAAAGTCCAAATAACTTCGTGACGAGGTAGTTGTTTTTACATAAGATATTACAAAAAGCCGATATAAAGTAAGAGATAAAATTTCTCTTTATTTTATATCGGCTTTTTAACTCCGTTATAGAAAATAGGAACCATAAAAAGGTAAAAACTTCCTTTCCTTAAAATAAATCTCCTTTACCAAAAACAAGAGATGTGGTATAATTTTATTTAGAACAAACAAACATGGTTAAAATAAAAAACAACCAATTAAACTTAAAAATAATAATAAAAGGAGACATAATATGGAAAATTTTTTGTATCATATTCCTACCAAAATATATTTTGGAAAAGGACAAATCAGTGAACTTGGTGAAAGTATTAAACCCTATGGAAACAAGGTACTATTGGTTTATGGAGGTGGAAGCATCAAGAAAATAGGCCTCTATGATGCCATGATAAAGATTTTAAAGGAAGAGAACATAGAATATTATGAGCTGTCGGGTGTGGATCCCAACCCTCGCCTCACTATGGTAAACGATGGAGCAAAGCTATGCCGTGATAAGAAAATAGATGTAGTGCTTGCCATTGGAGGTGGAAGCGCTATTGATTGTGCAAAAGCGGTTGCAGCTTCTGCCTCTTACATGGGGGATGCCTGGGACTTGATTTCCGGAAAAGCATCCATAAGCTCTGTTTTACCCATTATTTCCATTCTTACTTTGGCGGCAACGGGGTCCGAAATGGATACAAATTCCGTAATTTCCAATATGGATACACAGGAAAAGAAAGCATTTAGCCATAAGGATATGCGTCCGGTTGTCTCGATTTTAGATCCGGAATATAGTTATAGTGTATCAAAGTATCAGACAGCAGCCGGAACAGCGGATATTATGTGTCATGTGATGGAAGACTATTTTAACAATAATACGGGGGCCTATTTACAGAATCGATTTTGCGAAGCCATTCTAAAGACCGCCATTCACTATGGGAAGGAAGCAGTGGAAAATCCTCATGACTACGAAGGAAGAGCCAACCTAATGTGGGCAGGAAGCTGGGCAATTAATGGCTTACTTTCTGCAGGAAATCCATCGGGATGGAGTGCTCATGCCATGGAACATGAATTAAGTGCCTACTATGACATTACCCATGGGGCAGGACTTGCTATTTTAATACCACATTGGCTGCGCTATATGATGGGGGAAGAAAATATGAGCAAATATGTAGACTATGGTGTGGAAGTATGGGGAATTAACAAGGAGCAGGAACCACGGAAAATCGCAGAACAAGCCATTGATGCGACAGCCCTTTATTTTAAGAGCATGAACCTTCCAACTTCTCTTAGGGAAATCGGAATTGATGATAAAAACTTTGAAATTATGGCGAAAAAAGCAGGTGCACATCTTGACCGTGCCTTTATTCCTATGAATGAAAGGGATGTTTTAAATATCTACAAAATGGCATTATAAGTAAAAGAAGAATAGAAACTATAAAAAGAGCGGCTAACACCAAGGAGATATAAGCAGGTGTGCCGCTTTTTTTTCTTTAAAAAGAGAGGGATAGGTTGGACTTTCAACAAAAAAACAGTGGGATAGACTGCATTGGAAAGAAATAACAATGAAATTCCACAAAAAAACAAGATAAACAACAAAAAAACTATTGACAAATGAATTAAAACAAGTTAATATTTAGTTAAATCCTCCAAGACGAGCAAGAATATCTTATCAATTATTGTGTAATTTGCAAATGTAGTGAAAAAAATAAATATAAATTATAAAAAACGCATGAAAATCCACAGTAAAAGCAGATACTATTGTAAAATGTACAA
>JAVXEO010000112.1:0-3226 GCA_036658435.1 Acetivibrio sp. | reverse complement strand
AAAGTTTTCCAAGATTCTTATCTATTTCCAACAATAACTTTTTGAGTTTCATACGGCTCTTGGCAGTACTTCGCCCATCTTGCGGTTTTGGTGCATCCTCCGGTATCATATAGAGCTTACCTTTGCGAATCACACCCTCAATCCGTCCTTCTTCGCAAAGAACACGAACTCTTCTAGCAGACAAATCCCACTTTAATGCTGCTTCTGATACTTTTATATACTCCACGTTACTCACCTCACAAATCTTATTTTAGGAATATTATATCACGCTTATAGGAATAAACCCAGCCAAATATCGAAAATTCTTGTTAACTATTCCGCAAGCATTATTCCCATAATATAATTGCACCGCTCACCATAGGAAGAAGGGCAATTATTTATCCGCCTCTTATAGTGGCCATTCAAAGTTTACATTTTGGCACGATGTTGGACTTTTACAACAGTTTTTTGCGCAACATCACTGCTGCCCTGATGTTGCGTTGTGTGGTAAGCAGGTAATAATCCGTACCTTCCTTTTAGCCTTCCCCATTGTTACAATGTAAAGCAAAGAATATATGCAAAACCTTGAAAATTGAAAAATCCACCCTAAAACGTGACAGGTGGATTCATGATTATTCTCTGCTTTTGACATAACAGTCTTCACTAAGCCCACTGGACCATGGCAGCAACTTCCTTATTTTTTCTTTTTCTGCAAAGGGTCCCAGTTTTCGCATCTTCTCTAGAATAAACCTTAGGTAATTGTATGGTTTTAATCCGTTTAACATGGCTGTTTCGGTTATGCTGTAAACGGTAGCGCTGGCATCTGCTCCTTTGACGCTCTTTGAGAACAGCCAGTTGCGACGGCCTACTGCAAAATTTTTAATGGCACGTTCCGCTCCATTGTTATCGATACACAGATGACCGTCTTCCACGTATCTTCGTAAATATTCTTCCTGATTCAGTGTATACAAAATAGCTTCGCCTATTAAGGAAGACCGGTCCACATCACCCTTCATGCCATGAAGCCATCCAAATAAAGCCTCTAAAAGCGGCTTTGCCTGCTTTTGACGCTCCATGTATTTCTCTTCTGTCGATTTGCCGCGGATCAGTTCTTCTATCTTATACAGCATTCCGATCCGGGACAGCGCCTGCCAGGCCACCGTTTCTTTCAGCTGTTCTTTGGTAAAATCTTTCTTCAGTGGGGTTAGGGCAGCATCAAACCTGCGTCTTGCATGTGCCATACAGCCTGTTACCGTGATGCCCTCGGAAAGACTGTGGTATGCCTGATATCCGTCGCAGGTCAGATAACCCTGATACCCTCCTAAAAATGAAACCGGATGATACCCGCCTCTGGTCCTTTCGTATTGAAAAAGAACCATTCTGGGAGCATCACTGTTTTCATCCGTCAGATATACCCACATCCAATTTTGTGTGGATCCTTTCTGATCTGGCTCGTCAATTACCTGTATCCGTGTCTCATCACAGTGGATATAACTGCTTTGAAGAAACTCTTCTTTCATGAGTGCATACAGCGGCTTCAGATACAGGTCTGCACATTTAATAATCCAGTTCGCCATGGTCTTTGTGGACAGGTGCAGATCATATCTTGCAAACTCTCTTTCCTGGCGTGCCAGCGGCAGTCCGTTGACATACTTGGCATTCATAATGCCCGATACCAGAGAAGGTGTCGCTATGCTTCCTTTTATAAGACCCGGTGTCTTTTCCGGACGTTTCATGGCTGCGCACTTAGGGCAGCTATAAACATAGGTGGACTCCTCCAATACTTCAAAATGAGCAGGAACGAATTCCAGACGTTTTACGGTCTCTTTTGTTACCACTTTATATTTTGTATGGCAGTCAGGGCAATAACAATCTTCTCCTTCCAACTTATATTCCACGACTTTGGTGGTTTCAAAGACAGAAAGATCCTCTTCTTTCTTACCGGCACGTTTTGTGCGCTTATAGGATGACGGATGAATCTCTTCAAAGGACGGTTCAGCCACATCCGGGTCGGATGCCTGCTCCGCCTCATCAAAAAGATTTATCTGAATATATCCATCCTCATTCTTTTCACTGGAAGAACCAAACCGTTTTCTCTGGGCAAGGGAAAGCTTGTCCGAAAGAAGAGCATTGAGGAATTCCAATTCCTTATTTTTATCTTCCAGAAGCTGAATCCTTTGATCCTGTTTTTCCTGATGAGCGTGCAATGTCTGCATCAGTTCAATCAGGTTCTTGTGGCTCATGTTATTGAGCTGTTCCTCAGAAAAAAGTGATTTCATCTCATGTTTACCCGGCTTTCTTAATCTATAAAAAGTATATCACATCTACCGGATTTCGGGGGGGAAAGCTAAGCAAAAAAACAGAGAAACAATACGGTCAATCCAAGATAAATTCGTCTTTTTGCGAATTGACAGGTCAGACAATGATTTGGGGATGATGTTCCTTAAAAGCTCCTGTTGGATGGAGGGACAGACCATCACACAGCCATTGTATTTCTTTTAATGTTACCTGACGTAATCCATCCGGATCCTCAGGCCAGTGAAAGGAACTGCGGTCTAATCGTTTCATCAGTATCCAGAATCCGGATCCGTCCCACTGTAAGATTTTAAGCGATGTGCGTCTGCGATTGCAGAAGGCGAACATGCAGCGGGAATACGGATCCAGATGAAATTTTAGTTTAATGATTGCCGCCAGGCCGCCATAGCTTTTTCGAAGATCGGTAGCGCCACATGCCAGGTAGACTGTGGTTCCTCCAGCTAAATCAAGCATAGCTGCCAAGCGTGCCAAGCAACACAGAGAGTAAATGCACCGGGCAGTCTGCAGCCAGTTCAATCCGGATGCTGCCAGTCATGTAAATGGTGATGGGAGCCGTAGCATGAGACGATGTATTCTGAATAATTTCCTGTGCGAAAGGGAGACGTGCAAAGACCAGTTTGTCCTCCTGTTCCGATAAGCTGTCACTGCCTCTCTGCTGTTTTCTGATCCAATATCCCAGAGTGGATACGGAAAGCTGATGCTCCTGACACCATACTTTTCGAGTGATACCACTGTTCATAAAATCCTGAACCCGTGTGGCCCAAAGTTCTGCGTTGGCAGTTGATTTAATACCCATAAATAAAGTACCTCCATGTTTTGATGATATTCTATCAAAAATAGAGGTGGCGAAGAAGATACGGGTTATTACCTACTTACGTTCAATCCGGATGCTGCCAGTCATGTAAATGGTGATGGGAGCCGTAGCATGAGA
>JAVXEO010000111.1:0-3708 GCA_036658435.1 Acetivibrio sp. | reverse complement strand
TATCATCTTCTCTTAACACCATTCCAGAAGGACTTACTTCCTCTGTCTTATTCTCCTCTGCCGCAAAAATCCAAGTACCTGTTCCACTGATTCCCAAAAAAAGTACTAATGCTATTGCTGCTATTTTTCTACTTTTCATCGATTTTATTCCTCTCTTCATTATTAATTTAGTTGAGGTAAACTCATAAGAATATACCAGCCATCTGCCACTTCTCTAATTTCCGGGAAATAATTCTTTAATGAACTACATACTTTCGCTCTGTCTTTGGCCCGAATCGTTGCACCTGAAAACTCAATGATATAGCGTGTATTTCCATCTTTAGAATTGAGTGCGTATCCATTCGTAGATTCTATCGTTCCATTCAGCAGATGACATTTTGTATTTGTGCCATTGAGCTCCAGTCCTGCCCTTTCATTTCCTGATATTTTTACCGTACTGCCATTCATGGTGAGATCTCCTGTATCAGCATGCACTCCTAAGGATACTCCCATAATATTGCCCCCTGTTATCGTCATTTTATTGGTAGTTCTCACTGCTTCCCATGCTTTGATTGTTCCGCCAGCTATGTTAGTGGTTCCACTATTATTGATTCCAATTCCTGTACTTCCCAAATTTTCAATAGTTCCATCCTCCACAGTGAGTTCTCCTTTATTACTAAAAACATTGACAGCCTCCCCGAACGTAATTTTTCCACGACTCATGACAAATTTACCAGCGTTTTCAATACAGTCAGCGCTGTTGTTTTCCCTTGTGTTGATTATTCCTGTATTATTAAACACGCCACGCTCATTATTTTTCAGCACCCCATGAAGTGTGATTGTTCCATTGTTCTCCATTTGGCAATTATTTATTAAATCCGTGTTTAGTTTTAGCATTCCGTTATTAACAAGTTTACCCGGACCTGCCGCTATTTCTAAGCTTCCAGGATTGGTTGCTGCAGGATTAACGGTTATAGCACTTCTTGTTGAAATCTCAAGATTACTTGTAAGATTCATAGGCTGTGTTGCGGTGGTTATTTCCAAGGTAACATCCGTATAATAATTGTCAAAGGCTTCTTTGAGCCCATCAAAGGTAACCCCTTCACCGGTTAAGGTAAGCTTTTCTGTTCCAAAGCGCTTGAATTCGTTCCATTCTCCCTTAGGAATAGAAATGTTTGGCAAGTTGCATACATTTATCTTTATTTTAGCGCGAATCATTGGTGTGGTTCCGATTTCTATTGTAAATTCAGTAACGGTGTTCACTGCGTATTCCGTCCTGGATTCCCGGGTGCCGGTACGTTCTACCGTTGCAGATCCCAAGACCAGACTTCCCTTGTGTCCATCAATTTCATTATTAACAATTCCGTTCTTTTCTCCACGGACTGTGGCTCCATCCCTTATCGTAAGGATACCATTGCTGGTAATTCCACTGTCTTTTCCTGTAATGACAGTTCCTAAGCCATGTACCGTAAGGTTTCCTCCTCCAAGGTTTAAGATTCCATTGCTTCCACCTGTGATTTTTGTGGATCCACTGATGTCCATTGTACCTGCATTCTCCAGGGCCGTTGTGTTTTTGCTTTCCACACTTCCACTGGTCATGGTAAACACACCTGCATTTGCAATCAGTGCTTCCGGGTTTGTTCTTTCCTCGTCTTTGATGGTTCCCATATTTTCAAAGGCTGCCTCTGTATCATTAACCAGCTGTCCCTTTATGGTCATTACGGCACCTGTGTTGTTTTTAATGGAAACCTGATTGATTAATTTCGTATTCAAATGCAGCGTTCCGTTATTTATTAGTTTCCCTGCATCTTTGTTGCCTAAGGAAAATGTCAGTGGTGTATTGGCTGCTGAATTGATTGTTACCGTATCTGCGGTAGGTATTTCAAGTGTACTTGTGAATTTCATGGGATATGTTGCATCGGTCACATTTAATGTAATATTCTTATAAGTCTTTATTGCCTCACTGAACTTTTCAAATGTAATGTCAGCTCCTGTCAATGTAATGTCTTCCATTGGTATTGGATCTTCATCTGGAATAATAGGGCTTTCAGAAACGCTTTCCGAGCCTTTCCCTTTTTCTCTCTCTGATAGACTTTCATCAATATCTTTCTTTCTTTTTCTTGCCTCTTCCTGATCCTTTTTAAGTCTTTCTTCCGCTTGAAGAATGATTTGCAAGAGATCAAATTTTCCTTTCGTATCCTCCGTGATTCTTTCCTGTAAGGTAATGTCTTTTAAAATTTCCAATGAAGCAAATCCAGGAATGGAATTTTCCTCCATTTTCTTTACGGTTACCGTAGATTCCGGCTTTTCTGTGGTGTTTACGATACTTCTTATATCCGCAACCTCACCTGCTGTAAGAAGAATTTCTTCCCATTCATCTGTTTCCATATCTTTAGAAATTAACATTACTTTACCATCCAAAAGGCTGACTATTGTATGATTTGCATCCACAACTTCCACAATTGCAGAAGTTCCACGAATACCCGTTACCATATTTGAGGTACGAATCTGCATGGTTTCATCGTTTTTAAGTGGCTCTTTTACATTGAAAAATATTTTTCCGGAAATTACATATAATTCGATTTTTTTTCCTTTTTTCTTTACCGATACTTTACTGGATTCATCTAACTTTATGGCTTTCTTGTCATCTAAACTCACATAAGCATAGCTGGCACTTTTTGTACTTAAAGTATATCCACTATATAATTTACCTTTTTCACGAATGGGTAGTTCCAAACCATTTTGCGTCGTTAAATTTACCGTTCCTTCTGTTTTTTCCAACCGCATACTTGTTGCCTCTGCTTTTTTTGCTGCTATTGTTACGGGACGCAATGTCACAGCAAATACAAAGGTTAGCAATACCAATACCAGGGTGTACTTTATCCTTGCTTTTGTGATATAGGTAACTGAATTTTTTTCTCTCATCTGTTTTCTCCTTTTACAGTACTTATTAATCGGTTTATGATAAGGAACTTCCGCTTTTCTTTTAAAACTATCTCCTTTATTTTACATAATTTTCTTATTTCCATTATATTTCATCTGTATTTTCTTGTCAATTGACTTTGAAGGTTACTAATGAATAAAGTTCCCTTCAAAAAATTATTTTTTTTATTGCCATTACTTTCATCTTGCTATATAATCCCGTCTTTGACAGTTAGAGAAAAGAAAAATCGCTATACCCACTGGTTTGTAAGGGGTGTGGCGGTTTTTCTCATCGTTTTGAGGTATAGTAATTTATTTCCTACCTTTACTATTTTTTTGAATTGTTTTCATTTTGCTTTTGCTAATGAATTCATAGTCTGTGCGAAAACCACAAACATCATGAAGATCATCTGTAATCTTTTCCCTGCTATATAAAGGCATATATCCTTGACTCTTTATATCTGCAAAATTCATTTTTTTTAGTGTATCAAGTATTTCTTCGCAAGTATAAGATTTGTTCCATTTCTTTTCCTTTTTCGTATTTTTCACTGCCACTTTCCTGCTCAGTTTTAAAATAATAGTTCGTGCAATCGTAATAAAGAATGCGATTATTTCGTGCTTTATGCAGCCTGCAATGATTTTTTTGCTATTTAACTGTGGAACTCTCGTGTCTATTAAGCATTTCCTACTTGCATGAAAAAGCAAAACATGAGAACATATAGATAAAGTATTAAAAAAGGTAAGGAGAAATGATATGGCGTTTGAAGTTGGTGAAGTAATTAGGATGAAAAAAACATTCCTGTGGAA
>JAVXEO010000110.1:0-3820 GCA_036658435.1 Acetivibrio sp. | reverse complement strand
TTACCGATGCAAGTGGAAGGGAAATAAAGGAAAAAGAAGGATTAAAGCTATACAATGGATATACCCTTAAAACAACGCTTAAAAGCTATGCCTATATTAGCCTGGATCATTCAAAAGCAATAAAAATAGATGCCAGCAGCAAAGTTTCCGTTCAAAAAAATGGGCAAAAGATAGAACTGTATGTTATAAGAGGCAAAATTTTTTTCAATGTAAAAGAAAAGCTAAAGGGTGATGAAACTTTTAACATTAGAACTTCTACCATGACAACTGGAATTCGTGGAACCTCCGGATTTATTACGGAAGAACAAAAAAAAGGAGAAAAGAAGGAAAGGTTAAATGATAATTTTATCAGTGAAATCGGTATCTTAGATGGAGAGGCAGAGGCCATTGCATGCACTGAAAATGAAACACCCATAAAGGTGTCTTCTGGAAATGTATTGGAAGTAAATGGAAAGATAAATTCTTCCGGTGGTGTAGGTAAAGTTACCTATGATTTAAAAACTTTATCAACCAATGAAATTCCGGGATTTATTGGAAAAGAACTTATAAAAAATCCGGAACTAAAGCAGAGAATTGAAATAGATTTAGGGAAAAAATTTGTAGAACAGTTTCTGGATACTGTAGAAAAAAGACTTGAAGAAGAGGAAAAAGAAGAGGAAGAGGAAGAAGAAAGACGCGAAAAATTAAAGGAAGAGGAAGAAGAAAGACGTGAAAAATTAAAGGAAGAACGAGATGAAAATGATGTGGTAATACGGATAGAAGAGGATGAGGAAGAGGAAGAAAATAAAAAGGATAAAATAGAAGAAGACAAAGAGAATAAAGAAGACAAAAAAGATAAGACAGAGGAAGAAAAAGTAGAGGAAGAGAAAGTAGAGGAAGAGAAAGTAGAAGAAATAGAAGAAGAGAAAGAGGATAAGGCAGAAGAAGAAAAAGACAATAAAAAAGAATCGACATCAACTTTGACAATGTTGAAATCGGACATTTAAACGATATTACATAGAAATCTGTAGTATGCAGGAGAGGAACATCCATGAAAATAAAAATAAAAAAAATAATATTTTCTTTGCTTTTGGCAGGCGCTGCTACTTTTCTTATGGGAAAAGGAATCTTATATCGACCGGATAATACAGCTTCAGATTTACTTTACCAACATCCCCGTGCAACCAATGGAGACGTTGTAATTATTGGCATTGACGACCGCAGTTTAGAAGAACTTGGACCTTTTCAAAATTGGAGCAGAGATGCCATTGCGGAAGTAATTCAAAAGTTAAACCAAGATGAAAAACGAAGACCGGCTGCTATTGGAGTGGACGTTTTATACACCGGTGAATCGGAAAATCAGGAAGCAGATGAAAAGCTGGTAAAGGCAGTGCAGGAGGGAAACAATGTTGTTCTTGCCTGTATGGCTGAATTTGCTTCAGATTTAGTTGTGGACAAAACGGGAACATTCTATATGGATGACTATTCCATTCAAAGCTTTGCAGAACCATTTGAAGCTTTAAAAATAAATGCAGATATGGGACATATCAATGGAATGTATGATACAGATGGTGTATTAAGACATAGTATATATTCTGTAGAATTACCGGATGGAAGAAAGATTCCCTCTTTTAATTATCAGATTTATAAAAAATTTGCAAAGTACCACAATACTACAATTAGCAAAAACCTGCCACTGGATGCCAGAAAACGATGGTATGTTCCCTATGCCAATATGCCTGGAAGCTATGATGAAGGAATTTCCATTGTGGATGTTTTAAATGACGAAATTCCAGTGGAAATGTTTGAAGGAAAAATTGTATTAATTGGTCCATACGCATCGGGTCTGTCTGATTATTTTGTTACATCAATGGAACACGCACAACTAATGTATGGTGTGGAATTTCAAGCAAACTGTATTGATGCTTTGATTGCCGGAGACTTCAAAAAAGAAGTTTCTACATCTTTTCAACTCATTATTTTGTTTGTAATTGTTCTTTTCTTTACACTATTTTCAATGGATAGAAAGGTTATGCCCCTTACTCTCGTTTGGGCAGTATTTACATTTGGATATGTAATTTTAGCAAAAATAGGGTACGCAAATGGATATGTCCTTCATGTGTTATGGATTCCGGTGTGTGTAACCTGCATTTATATTGCTTCTGTTGCAATTAATTATGTTCAGGCAAGAATGGAAAAGCATAAAATTACCAATACATTTAAAAAGTATGTGGCACCGGAAATTGTAAATGAGATTTTGAAAAAAGGACAGGATGAGCTGGATTTAGAAGGAAAAATGACAGATATTGCAGTGCTATTTGTGGACATTCGTGGATTCACACCAATGTCAGAGCTACTATCGCCCCGAGAGGTTGTGGATATATTAAATAAATATTTAACCTTAACAAGTTCTTGTATTATTAAGAATAAGGGAACACTGGATAAATTTATTGGAGATGCAACGATGGCATTTTGGGGAGCACCTTTAAAACAGGAGGATTACATATTTAATGCAGTGAAGGCAGCGATGGATATGGTGGAAGCATCCGAGGCTTTGAGCAAAGAACTTCTAGAACAGTACGGAAGAACCGTTAGCTTTGGAATCGGAGTTCATTGTGGACCTGCTGTTGTTGGTAATATTGGTGCAAAAAACAGAATGGATTATACGGCAATTGGAGATACGGTAAATACTTCATCAAGATTAGAATCAAATGCCCCTGCAAATACCATATATATAAGCAGAGCCGTTGCGGATGCTTTGAAGGGAAGAATTGAAGTAACTTCTTTAGGAAACGGTATAAAGTTAAAAGGAAAAAAAGAAGGATTTGAAATTTTAAAAGTAGATAAGATCATAGAAAATAAAGAAGAGGAAGAAAATAAGAAAGGGTTGGTGAAATAATGAGAAAATATATAAAAAAATTAATGATTTTATGCTGCACGTTTTTATTGGTTCCTTTGCTGGCCCACGGAGAAGATGAAAGAAAAATTATTTTTCAAAATGGAAATCCGGTGAGCACCTATGTAGAGGGAGGCACTATTTGGGTAGCAGACACCTATAATAAAGCAATTTGGAACAATAAAAGTGGAAAATTTAAAAAAATGAATAAAACATCAGCTATAATAGACGAGCATGGGGAACCAATGGGAGATTATGTAGATGGAAAAATCAGGGAGGCTTTATTTTCCACTCCATATGCCATGGCACCTTATAGAAAAGGAATGGCAATTTCAGATTCAAAAAATAATACGGTTCGTTACGTGAAGGACAATATGGCGTATACGGTGAAATCACTTAAGAATAATATGGGCGAATTAAGTAACCCCACCGGTTTGGCTTCAGATGAAAAAGGAAATCTATATGTATCGGACACCAATCATCATGTAATAAAGAAAATAGATAACCAGGGCAAAATAACCATTTTTGCAGGTGGAAAAAAAGGTTGTAAAGATGGTACCTTAAAAGAAGCACGTTTTTTTGAACCTATGGGTTTATTTTACAAGGAGGGAATTCTTTATATTGCGGATTCTGGAAATCATCGTATTTGTAAAATCATAAATGGGAAAGTAATGACCATTGCTGGTGGTGTAAAAAAATTTCCAACAAAAGAAGGTGGAAATCAGGATGGAGATATTAAAACAGCGAAGTTCTATAATCCACAGTCAATTGTGGTGAATCGTGATAATTGTATTATAATTTGTGATACAGGAAATGCTACGATTCGAAAAATAGATGGGAAAAAGGTAACAACCTTGCCCTCTTTATCCATGCGTCCTAAAACAATCTCACTATTAACGGATTCTCAGGTTTTAGTATGTGATAATTTTCAAAGAATTGCATATA
>JAVXEO010000109.1:0-3882 GCA_036658435.1 Acetivibrio sp. | reverse complement strand
CTTTTCTTATTATAATGGCAGGCTATCCCCCACACACAGCGCTCCCCAGCCCACCATCGGATTAGGCCACTCACTAAATCCCGGCAGTCTCCTTGCCCCTTTTATCAGATAGACTTTCACCTTTTCCCCATATAGAAAAGGATCCTTTTTTTTCACAATTCCCCATTCCATCATTAGTGCTGCACTTCCCGTAACAAAAGGTGTTGCCATAGAAGTTCCTGTTTTCGTTGTATATCCTCCTCCCGGTGCGCAAGAAGTAATATCCACTCCCGGTGCCACAATATCCGGTTTTATCCACTGGTTCTCCCAGGTAAATCCACGTCCTGAAAAATACGCATAACTATCTGTAAAGCTATCATAAGCACCCACCGTTACAGCTCTCGCCGATGTGGATGGAATGGTCAACGTCATCGTCTCTGTTGGACGGAGAAATCGAGTTTCCGTACTTTGTCCTCCTCCACTTGGAATCCAAAGCTCATAATTTCCCCTTAAAATTTTTCTTGGTATCAACCGAATTTTCCAAATTCCAGATGCCATATACTGGTTTTCAGGAATAAAATCTATATAAATTTCTTGTAATCCACTATAAGGTCTGGCTGCTCCATAGTAAAATAAAATATTTGTCTTTTCCAAGGTAAAGGAGTGGCTTCCCAATTCTTTTGTGAGAACTCCCACACTTTTTCCGCTGGGACTAATCAACTCTACGTTAAAATCATCATAATAATTTTTCCATACCTGCAAATTCAGCGAAGTTTCATAATTGCCAACGGCAAATTCTATCTCTTCTGATTTATTTTCCTCTAAAGTGCCTCCTTTATGTCTTGCTGCACCTCCTTCATTTCCGCTTCCAATGCAAATTACACTCTTCCATATCGCTGCCATATTATCCAAATACGTTTCTAACAGACTGCGTCCCGAATGAGAACCATAACTATTTCCAAAGCTAATGTTTATTGCAACGGGTTCTTCTCGTTGTGTTGCAAAATCCACTACAAATTGAATGGCCTCCATAAGATTCGTTGTACGTGGAAATGATTTACCCACGGAGTCTCCCAGTTTGACAATGAGCAAATCACTTTGTGGTGCAACACCTGTATATTTCCCCTGGCTGGCACGTCCATTTCCCGCACAAATTCCCGCTATATGAGTTCCATGTCCAGATAAATCCCTGCTTGGTAATAGGATGTTCTCCCCTTCTTTATATTCCGGTTCCAATAGCAGTCTGTTTATTTCTTTCTGTGTAAACAGGGTTCCTCTAACATAGCCTTTTGGTGGTTTTCCACTCTCTGTTGTTTGATCCCAGAGTGCCAATATCCGTGTCGTTCCATCTTCTTCCCTTCTAAAGTCCGGATGGGTATAATCAATTCCCGAATCAATGACCGCACAAATAACGTTCTTCCCATAAAGCCCATTTTTTTCTCTTTGAAGGGGTAGAATGCAAGAAGCTGCAATTCCCTCTGTCACGGCGAATTCCAACTTCTTTGGTTTTTCGATATATTCAATTTCTTCAAATTCACTCAGTTCTTCTATCATTTCCTGCTTCACTATTAAAATAGCATAGCCCCCTGATAAAACTACAGCCGTTGCTTTTATCTCTTCTGCCACCTTTAATATATCTCCATGATAGCGTACAATTAACTCCCAAGTATTTTCTTTGGAATTATAACCTACATCCAGCTCCTCCGTTTCCATGCGAATATCTTCCGATGTATTCAATGCTAAATTTAAGGAATTATCCAGTTTTGCATTATCCATCCTAGTTTTCCTTTTTACTCATTTTCTCATCCTATGATACGTTTTCTTTTTCCATTCTTCTTTTGAAAAATGATTTTTATTTTTCTAAAGAAGAATGATTTTTATTTTTCTTTCTCTCCTACCGATTCATTACTCCTTGTTTTTCTCAAGTATTCCAGACATCTTCGTGAATTTTGTGGTTTCACTAAGGTTCCTGATGCTTCTAAGATTACTCGTTTCAAACAAGGTTACCTTTTAGACTTACAATCCGTTTTTGATAACCTCGTTGATGTTACCAAACCATCTGCCAGGCTCTTGATTCTGCAAAAGCGGATATAACTATCTTTGATTCTTCTGGCATTGAAGCCTGGGTGACTGAAAATAATCCAAAGTTTGCTAATCGTATTATTAAGCAGCACACTAAGGCTTGTCCATTGTAAAACATTCATAATCATATAGACATAGTGCAAATAAAGATACTTTCTTCGGTGATACTCTAACAACGTATAGGAAAGTGGATTTGGGCAAGGCAAGAGGCAGGTAAGAGTAGGGCGGTGTCGTAAAAGAATGACACCGCCCAATAGTTATTCTACCTTATTAAGAAAGTTACGTTGCATATTTGCTTATCTGCATCTTACTTAATCTAACAATTACTAAAGATACTGCAAAATTAAATGTTTATCTCGTTGCCACAATACGGACAATTTTCCATGCCTAATAAGCCATGAAAGGGTAATCTTTTATTGCATGATGGGCATTTCCAAAATAATAAAAAAAGAAATAAACCGGCAAGTGCAATAATGATTCCGGTTATAGATATAACACCTGAAAAAACACCATCAACCAAAAGTGATATAAGCAGTAATAAGACGCCCATAATCAACAGTATATTTCCTACCCTTTTTACAATTATTAACTTCATACTAATCTCCATTCCGCCGCTTTGCGGCGGCACAAATAGTAATGAAAGATTTCCAAAACCTCTACTCCGTGAGATAATAGTTTCAAGAAGCTACACTACAAAGCACGGGAGGAGGAGTTGTAAATTCTTTCTCGTTTTAAACAGCATTTTAATCAGTGTAAGTTCTGCCTTTTCAAGCACAAATAAGTGGTACTATGAGTCCGTACACTAAGAATTATCAGTAAGCACGCACTATTCAATCATAATATACACCCCATGCATGTAATATGTGTAATTTATTTCAATCAGGTTCATCACCTATAAAGATTTGCCACATGAGGATCACTTCCATTTTTCTTCCTCTAAGCTGTTAATTGCTTGAATTGTCTTTTGATAAGTGTCTTTCACCTGTTCAAACAACTCTGTGGCTCTTTCTATCTGCAGATTCCTCAGTGCCTCCACATAAGGGTTTAGTATCCCACATAAAGAAGTCAGGGATAAATTCGCTGCCACACCCTTCAATGTATGGGCTGCTTTAAAAGCTTCCTGATAATCTTCTTCTCTTAATGCCTGAATCAATGTCTGATAACTTAGGTCTCCGGGAAACTTTCTTAAAAGTTTTATAAATAATTCTTCATTATCACCAAAACGTTCCAATCCAGTTTCTAAATCAATACCGGATTCTTCTAAATTCATTCTTATTCTCATTTTTTTCCCTCATTTTTTTGAATTTTCAACAGCTCTGCTATTTTTTGTGTGTTTCGATATTCTTGCTCATAAGTACCTTGTTCGAATTAATACCATTTTTCTTCCTTTACTGTCTACTATAATTGCACCAAGTCGCTATATCTAATTTACCACTTTTTCACTTATTCAACAACGGCATATCTTATTTTATTTAAAATTCCTTGAAATGTAGAAATAAATGCGTTATAATAAAAACGAATCAATTTAATAAGAAAGTTCTTCGGGGCAGGGTGAAATTCCCGACCGGCGGTATAGTCCGCGACCTATGTATTATACATAGTTGATTTGGTGCAATTCCAAAACCGACAGTACAGTCTGGATGAGAGAAGAAGAAATCGACATCATGGTATGTCATTTATTTTCGTTATCAATTAGCCCCGAGTTTTTATTTCGGGGCTATTTTTTATGTAATAGGAAAGTGTTCCTATTACATAAAAGCGCTACGCTGTGGGTGCGCACGCCGCGCTAAGGCATATGGCCACTGAAGTGACCGCACTTTG
>JAVXEO010000108.1:0-4136 GCA_036658435.1 Acetivibrio sp. | reverse complement strand
TCTTCTTCCATAGAAGTAATTGCTTCTACTAATTTTTTTTCCTTTGCCATATCTTTTCTCCTTTTTTTACCTAAAAAATCCGAAGTTCTCCAGATCCCCAAGGGACCGAATCACTTCGGCGGCACCACCCTTATTAATCGCAATCGGCATGAACGTAGATCCTTCTTTCATGCCCCTATCCTATATAATCACTACAATATACTGATTTTATGCCACAAAAGACCCGTTTGTCAAGCTTATAATTATGTTTTCCTGTCCTCCCATTGCTTTCGTTCTGCACCGGACAAAGCATCCAGCAAATAGCTGCGTCCTTTCGGTTGTTTGTCCAGATAATCTTCTCTCAGTTTTTCACAAATCCGGAAAACTTCTTCCGCGAAATCTCCCGCAGACAAAATATGGCATCCCTGGCTGCGGATAATAATTTGTTCCAGACCATCGGAGGTAGCAACTGTCACCTCATATTTCTTTCCATTTTGATAGGCAAAGCGTTCAATATACTGATCTGCCGTTTCCGCCTCTTTTGTAAATACCACATGAATATTATGATATTCCAAAATCTCGGTTTGATGTCCTTCCACCCGGTACGCATCAAACACTACAATTAACTGGCACCCTTTTAATGCCTGATAGTTGCAAAGGATGTCCATCAGTTTTCCCCTTGCCCCATCCATATTTTCCTTTGCAAGTTCTTTCAAATCCTCCCATGCAAAAATAATATTATAACCATCCACCAGCAGGTATTCCTCTCCGGCTTCCTTTTTTTTTCTGATTTCCGTAGAAGATAGGACCAGCTTTTCTTGTGTTTTGTAAGAATATTTTCGATTTTCATTGACCTTTTCCTGACTGTTGGCATAAAAGGTTCGAGAAATTATTTGTGTCACTTCTTCCTCGCCGATCCCTTCCTCCTGTTCTCTTCCCAAAGAAGGGGCGGTTGAAAAAGAAGGCTCGTTTTTTTCTTCCCTATTCTTTTTATTTTCAATATGCTGATATTCTTTGACCTGGTCCCACGGAACCAGGAATCCGGAGCCGTGACTGCAAAATACGGACCCTGTAGGATTATCCATATCTTTCTCCGGATCGTATTCCATGGTTTTCATTACTTCTTCTTCATTATGACATGGTTGATATCCCCTTACCTGTAAAAACAGCTTTCCTTCTCCCTTCGTATAAGAAAGAAACTCCCTCTGGTAATTGCGCATTGTGGCAACCGGCGCGGTTCCTTTTAAGCCGGTAATTCCCTGAACACATTCCGATACTTCAAAGTTCCCATACATGGCCTTTAAATCGGTCATGGCTCTTCCCACCATTTTCTCCGGTACTTCCAAATAAAATTCGTAGAAAGGTTCCAGCAGTACAGAATCCGCCTGTCTTAACCCCTGTCTTACCGCCCGATAGGTTGCCTCTCTAAAGTCCCCCCCTTCTGTATGTTTTGGATGGGCTCGTCCTGCCAATAGCGTTATTTTTATATCCGTCACAAAGGAACCGGTAAGCACCCCCTTATGTTCTTTTTCTTTAAGATGGGTTAAAATCAGCCTCTGCCAGTTTTTATCCAACACATCCACACTGCACTTTTGTGAAAATGAAAGCCCACTTCCGGCTTCTCCCGGCTCTAGTAATAACTGTACTTCTGCATAATGCCTCAGTGGTTCAAAATGTCCCACTCCGATTACGCTATCCTTGATGGTTTCCCGGTATACGATATTACCTTCGTCAAACTCCGCTTCTATGCCAAATCGTTCCCAAAGAATACTTTTTAAAATTTCAATTTGAACTTCCCCCATAATCTGGCACTGAATTTCTCGGAGTTCTTCCTTCCATATCAAATGAAGAGCCGGTTCTTCCTCCTCCAATTGCCGAAGTTTTGGCAGAATTTCCCCGGGATTGCAATTATCCGGAAGCCGTAGTCGATACCATAACACCGGAATAAGTAAGGGGAGATTTTCTTTGGTTTCCAACCCCAGCCCTTCTCCTGGATAGGTATGCACCGGTCCTGCTATGGCGCAAATCATCCCTGCTTCTACCTCTCCTGGCGTTTCATACTTCTCACCAGAATAGACACGAATCTGATTCACCTTTTCTTGCGTCTCTCCCTCTCCTAACATCATTTTTGTCCTTAGAACCCCTCCGGTTACTTTTAGATAGGTGAGTCTGTTTTCCTGTTTGTCCCGTGTGATTTTAAATATGCGTGCACCAAAAGCAGCAGTGGGATACTGTGGTGTCACTGCATATTTTTCAATTCCCTCCAAAAGCTCTTTTACCCCTGTCAGCTTCAACGCCGAACCAAAAAAGCAGGGAAATACCTTTCTATTTTGAATCAATGTCCTGATCTGTTCTGTAGTAATTACTGCCGTCTCCAAAAAACTATCCAGTACATCTTCATTGCTCATTGCTATATTTTCATAGAAGTTCTCGGTTCCCTGGCTGTTAAAATCCACGCAGCCTTCTTCTAATCTTTTTCTTAATTCTCCAAGAAGTCGTTCTTTATCTGTGCCTTCCTGGTCCATTTTATTTACAAATATAAAAACAGGAATCTTATATTTTTTTAACAGATGCCATAAGGTTTGGGTATGGGCCTGCACGCCATTAGAGCCGCTAATTACTAAAATAGCATAGTCCATCACCTGAAGTGTTCTTTCCATTTCCGGAGAAAAATCCACATGACCAGGCGTATCCAACAGGGATATTCGAATATCTTTTAAGCGGATAAGTGCCTGCTTGGAAAATATTGTGATTCCTCTGGCTCTTTCTAACTCATAGGTATCCAAAAAAGCGTCCCGATTATCTACCCTTCCCATTTTTCCAATGCTGCCGCTTTCATAAAGCATTCCTTCCGATAAGGTGGTTTTTCCTGCGTCTACATGGGCTAATATTCCTATTACAAGATTTTTCATTAATGCTGCCCTACTCCTTTCATTCATATTCCTCTGAAAAGCTCTCCATTTTATCCATTATTTTCGAGCGTATAGAAGGATCTAAATAAACAGGGTTTATATTTTTTTTATTATATTGCAAATAAGTTCCCTGGGTTTTTTGAATTAATAAATCACAAAAAAATTGTTCCCACGAAAAGAACTTCCTACTATCAATATAGTTTGCCCAATCGTTGCTCATTTTTCGAACGTCAGCATCATCTAAACAATCTGATCTTAAAATAAGCCACTCAAATGACTCCGGTAAACATAGCGATATATTAGGAAAACGTTTTATGATATTTATTGCTCCTTCCATTTCCGGTCCAAAAGCAGCACCATCTGCAATCACAAGTACATCTTCCAATTTATATTTCAACATTTCTTTATAAATATTGGATTTTCCCGATGAATAGATGCAGTTCACCTTATTTTCTTCACAAATACTTTTAAAAAATTGAAAGCCCGAGTTTGAATCTTCTGTAATTAAAATGGAACATTTTAACTTTTTTTGCATACTATTTCTCCCATATATCTGAAATAGTTCATTATAGGTTTGCTTCAAGCCTCCATACTTTCCTTTGGAACGAATACCGTAAATCTCTTTTACACTATATGGAAGGGTAGAAAGTGACTCTCTGGTTACTAAAACATAGTAATTATCCGTCCTTTTGATTGCACTGGCAAATTCTTTGGAAGAAACAAATCTATTTCCTTCATCAATGAACACTACACTTTGATTCACATTTACTAATTGTTGTTTCCACGTATTCCCCTCAACGACAATGCAGTTATGACTACAAGAAAGTTCTACTCCACTTTCCTTTCCAAGCAAGTTGAAATCATGTATCATCTCTATCAGCGTTGTCTTTCCTGTGGCGCTGTCTCCTTTAATTACTGTAATATTTCTTCTAAGTGTAAATTCATATTTAGTTCTATCATTTCGAACTTTAATTAGAATCTTCCCTTTCATTCTACCACCTCTGAAACGTACTCTATTGCACCAAGGGTCAGTTCTTCCATAGAATGTGTAATCTGTCCTGAATTGAGAATGCAAATATCAAATTTTTCTTTTCCAAAATCCATTAAATATCGTAAATTAATTGTAATATCTTTATCTTGTGCTAATTTTAATAACCACTTAGCACAATTATCTCCACAGTTTGTTGCATTAAAAATCTGTTCCGGCTTATTGGCAATTAAAATCAAAGTTTTAACACCACCGGA
>JAVXEO010000107.1:0-4178 GCA_036658435.1 Acetivibrio sp. | reverse complement strand
AGAACAGAAAGGCACAACCAATGGAAAGAATGAAGATCTTAGTGGTGGATGATGAAAGCAGAATGCGTAAACTGGTAAAGGATTTTTTGACACGGAACAATTATGACGTGGTGGAAGCAGCAGATGGAGAAGCCGCCTTGGATGCGTTCTATGAAGATAAGAAGATTGCGCTGATCTTGTTAGATGTTATGATGCCTAAACTGGATGGCTGGCAGGTATGCAGAGAGATCCGCCGTTTATCAAAAATTCCCATTATTATGCTTACCGCAAAATCCGATGAGCGCGATGAATTACTTGGTTTTGAACTGGGAGTGGATGAATATATTTCAAAGCCATTTAGTCCTAAAATCTTAGTTGCAAGGGTAGAAGCTATTTTAAGAAGAACCAATGGGTCAGAGACACAATTAATGGATATTGGCGGAATCGTTTTAAACCAAACGGCACATGAAGTGAAAATTAATGGAGAGAGTATTGATTTAAGCTACAAAGAATTTGAATTATTAACTTATTTTATTAAAAATCAGGGAGTTGCACTGTCTCGAGAAAACATATTAAATAATGTATGGAACTACGACTATTTTGGAGATGCAAGAACCATTGATACCCATGTAAAGAAACTAAGAAGCAAAATGGGGGAAAAAGGAAACTTTATTAAAACCATCTGGGGCATGGGATACAAGTTTGAGGTAGAGTAATGAAACATTCCATTCGAGTACGTTTATCCATTACACTGGCAGCGCTAATAGGGAGCACGATATTTTTGTGTTGGATTATAAATAAAACATTTTTACCGGAATATTACCAGCAATATAAAGTGGCTATGCTGGGAAAGGCATACCAAACGGTGGGCAGCATCTATACCAGCAATGGAGCAGAAGAAGAAACGCTTGACAGTGAAATATCATTGGCTCTGGAAAGTTTAGGAGCAAACCAAAGTCTGGGGCTTTATGTATTTCGCTTATATCAAAACCAAGTAGGCTTATATGCAGATTTTCTGTATCCTAAAATGGATGTAATCAAGCAGAATCAAGTGTTAGATCAAATACTGGCCTATACCGGAAATGGAAAGGAAACCGAAGAAAGGGAGGTACTTCGTGAAACAGATGCCTATAAAATTGTTAAGGTTTTTGACAAAAGGATGGATTCCTATTATTTAGAACTGTTTGGTGTAATTGATGAGGTTACAGGAATTTATATTCGAAGCAATTATCAGAGCATGATGGAGAGTGTTTCTATTTCCAATCGTTTTCTTGCTTACATTGGAGTACTTGCCACATTCATTGGAATTACGATTATGTATATTATCAGCCGGAGTTTCACAAATCCTATTTTAGAACTTTCTGCAATTGCAAACAGAATGTCAAGACTTGATTTTGACGTAAAATATCAAGTGAAACGGAAAGATGAACTGGGCATGCTGGGAAATAGCATTAATGTATTATCGGAAAAATTGGAAGAAACCATCTCAGAACTAAAAAGTGCAAACAATGAACTACAAAAGGATATTGAGAAGAAAACAAAAATAGATGAAATGCGAACGGAATTTTTGTCAAACGTTTCCCATGAATTAAAAACGCCCATTGCACTGATTCAGGGATACGCAGAAGGACTAATGGAAAACGTCAATGAAGACGAGGAAAGCCGGCAATTTTATTGTGAAGTAATTACAGATGAAGCCATGAAAATGAATGAAATGGTTAAAAAATTATTGAGCTTAAATCATATTGAATTCGGGGAAAATGCAAACTTATTCGAACGATTTGATATTACGGCTATAATAGGCTCTGTATTGGCTTCTACTGAGATTTTATTTCAGCAAAAAGAGGTTATCCTCCGTTTTGAAGAAAAGGAACCGGTGTATGTTTGGGCAGATGAATATATGGTGGAAGAAGTAATCACAAATTATATAAGTAATGCTCTAAACCATGTAGATGGGAAACGCATTGTTGAAGTAAAGATCGTGAATACAGAGGGCAAAGTCAGAATTGCGGTATTTAATACGGGAGCAAGAATACCGGATGAAGATATTGATCGAATATGGGACAAATTCTATAAGGTGGATAAAGCCAGAACTCGGGAATATGGAGGAAGTGGTATAGGACTATCCATAGTAAAGGCAATTATGATTTCTTTGAATCAAAAATTTGGGGTAGTCAATCATGAAACTGGGGTAGAATTTTGGTTTGAACTGGATTGCAAAAATTAAGAAAAAGTTGCCCTGTCCTTGCTATTGTGTTAAAATTAAAATAAGAAAGAATATAAGTTTGGAGGAATTTGTATTGAGACGATATCTTGTATTGCTTACCATGACTTTTGCAATTTTATGTACAGGCTGTGAATCGGTGCAGTCAGAGTTAACAACAGAAGAAAATAATATGATAGCAGAATATATAGCCGGAGCTTTACTAAAGCACGATCTGCGCTATGAGAAGAAATTAATTTATAAGACGGAAGATGTAGAAAAAAAGGAAATGCAGACGGAACCAAAGGAACCAAAGGAAACAATACCGCCAACAACGACTCCTGCTCCAACTTCCGAAGATAAGCTGCCGATAGAAGAGGCGGCTCAAAAATATGAGCCTATATCGGAAATATATAACATTCGTGATTTTGATATACAATATAAAAATTCCAAAGAATGTCAAAGCTATCCTAAAACGTCTACGAATAGTTACTTTTTGTTAGAGGCAAATCCTAGTAATAAATTGCTTGTTTTGAATTTTAATATACAAAATACAAATAAGTCTGAAAAAAATTTCTGCATGATTAATGCCGGGGTTAATTATCAGCTACAAGATAATACGGGTAAAAGCTATAAACCGTTGCTTACAGCATTGACCAACGATTTGCAATATTTAGATAGAAAAATTGCAGGGAAAAAATCCGAAAAAGCAGTTCTTGTTTTTGAAATCCCACAGGAAAATAAAATAGAGAACTATACGTTATATATTACAAAGAATAAGGCAGTAGCAGAAGAAAAGATTGGATAAAAATAAAATAAACAGGGGGATCTAGAGTAATGGAGAATCAGATTGTTTTTTTAGGAACTCGAGGGTCAATTCCGGTTTGCAGTCGCAATTTTGAAAAATACGGAGGAGAGACGTCCTCTGTATTTGTTGCACTTGAAAATACAGTGTTTATACTGGATGCAGGAACCGGGATTATGGAATTGAAGAACTATCTTCCAAAAGAGATAAAAAAAATTAATCTTTTGATTTCTCATACTCATTTAGATCATATTCAGGGCTTACTGTTATGGCCCATGCTTTTTGATGAAAAATATGAAATAAATATTTACATTCCAAAAAACAATGAGATGGATGCAAAGACTCAGATTGTACAGCTTTTTCAACCACCACTGTGGCCGGTTGGAACGGATGTTTTTAAAGCAAAGGTAAATTATATTACCTTGAAAGAAAATGAATTTTATATTGAAAATACAAAAATAAAATGGATAAAATCGAACCATCCGGGAGGATCGGTAATCTATAGGCTGGACAATAAGAAAAATTCCATTGTTTATGGAACGGATTATGAACATGATACAGAAATAGATGAGTCTTTTTGCAAATTTGCAAAAGAGGCGAAAGTACTTATATATGACGCACAGTATCTTCCGGAGGAGTATGAAAAATATAAAGGTTTTGGACATTCAACCTGGAAACATGGAATGCAGATTGCAAAAAAGTCTAAGGCAAAGCAAACTCTTTTTTTTCATCATGATCCCAAGAGAACAGATGAAGAAATGACACAGTTAGAAACTATGATTCAAGAAAAGGATAAAACCTGTTCTTTTGCAAAAAATAAGGAGGAGGTAATACTGTGAATTCTATTTCGACAGAAACCTTGCTTAACATTGGAATTGCACTTTCCAAAGAAAAAAATATTGACAAGCTCCTGGAGCTTATTATGGATGCAGCCATGAAGATGACAAATTGTGATGCAGGAACCCTATATATATGCAAAGAAAACTTATTGGAATTTCGAGTCATGATTACAAAGTCTCAAAATGTATATAAAGGTGGAAGCAGAGGAAAGATTGAATTACCACCGGTGCAGAAGAATCTTAACAATGTTTGTTCTTATGCAGCTATGATGAAAACATTAATTAATGTGCAGGATGTGTATGAGGAATCAAGGTACGATTTTTCAGGACCAATGCGGTATGATACTATGAC
>JAVXEO010000106.1:0-4299 GCA_036658435.1 Acetivibrio sp. | reverse complement strand
CCATTAAAAGAAGAGCCATTAAAAAAAGAACCATTAAAAGAAGAACCATTAAAAAAAGAAGAACCAAAGGGAAAAAAACAAATAAAAGAGGAAAACACCTATGAAATTCCTAAAAAAAAGAAAAGCTCGTGGATTTTAAAAAAATGGAATGATTTTTGGGATTTAATAAAAAAAATGGGGAATAAAATTCAATGGATGGGGGATTTTTTTAAAGAACCGGAAAATAAAGAAGGATTTGAAAGAATAGGAAAATCATTAAAGAAAATTTTAAAACATCTGGCACCGGATATACTGAAAGGTAAGATCGAATTTGGAATGGAAGATCCTTGTACTACGGGAGAAATTCTTGGAATAGCGGCTGTTTTCTATGCATCCTATGGGGAACACTTTCAAATCATTCCTAATTTTGAAGAAGCTTGTATAAAAGGTGAGGTTTTTATAAAAGGCAGAGTTAGAGTATTTACATTACTCTGGATTTGTATTAAATTACTACTAGATAATGATTTTAAACGATTGAGAATAAATTTCAAAAAATTAAAGGAGGTTTTATAATGGCAGAAAATAATTTTAACAATACGGTAGAATCCCTGTTTCGAGGGATGGATGCTTTTTTGACTACAAAAACCGTTGTGGGTGATGCGGTTCATTTTGAAGATGGGACAATTATTTTACCCTTGGTAGATGTGAGCTTTGGTGTAGGTGCCGGTGCTTTTGCCCAGGAAGACACAAAGAAAAACAATGCCGGAGGCGGTATGGGTGGCAAGATGACTCCAAGTTCCGTATTGGTGATTAAAGATGGAAACACAAGGCTGGTAAATATTAAGAACCAGGACACCATTACAAAGGTTCTGGATATGGTTCCGGATTTGATTAACCGCTTTACAAAAGGAGAGACGAAACCGGAAGAAAGTCCCGAGGTAAAAGAAACGGTTGACAGCATTATACTGGATGCAGAAGAATAAAAAATCAAAGAAAAAAAATAAATAAAAATATGCTTGCAATATTATATTATATTTGATAGAATAATATTGTTTGATGTATGATTTCATACAATATACAGTATTAAGGAGGTGCGTTTCATGGCTAAATGTACAATTTGTGAAAAAGGTGCTCACTTTGGAATTCAAGTAAGCCACTCACATAGAAGAAACAATAAAATGTGGAAGTCTAATGTAAAATCTGTAAGAGTTAAAGTTAATGGTGGAGCTCAAAGAATGTATGTATGTACTTCTTGCTTAAAATCAGGTCTTGTAGAACGTGCTTAAAAAAAGCAGATTAAGAGGGTGTCAAAAACGGAGATAAATGTCGATGTTTGTGACGCCTTTTTTATGTAATAGGAAAGTGCTCCTATTACATAAAAAAGCTCCGCTGTGGGTGCGCATGCTGCGCTAAGGAGTATGGTCACTGAAGTGACTGCGCTTTAGTGCGAGAGTCTGCAAAGCAGACTCTTTATGAAAGACGGTCGAATAGATTCATTCTATTTAAAAAAATAATTTCGGATGGTCAGCAGCAAAAAAGATGATATCCAAGAAACAGACAGAGCAGGATGATTAGGATAGCTAAAAGGCTTTTTGCTAGAAAAAGCATAATAGTCATTCCTATGGCAATCCATAATAAAATAAATCCAAGCATTCGTTTCATTAAAAAACACCGTCCTTGTGGCTATTATAGGATATAGTATGCAAAGATACAAATTAATGTTTCATTTTTTAAAAAAAAAGGGTATAATTATTTTATATAAGAAATATTTTGGCAAAATAGATTGGAGGTTTCCTATGAAAGGACACATGAGCACCAGCATTGGTGAGATTGTAATTGATACAGAGGTACTGGGTCAATATGCCGGTTCTGCAGCCGTTGAATGCTTTGGAGTTGTGGGTATGGCTTCTGTTAACATGAAAGATGGTTTTGTTAAGCTTTTAAAGCCGGATAATCTTTGTCACGGAGTAAATGTAACAATAGAAGAGAATAAGATAAGAATTGACTTACACATTATCGTTGCTTACGGAGTTAGTATTTCAGCAGTTGCTGAGAATCTTATTAGCAATGTAAAATATAAAGTCGAAGAATTTACCGGTATGGAAGTAGAGAAGATTAATATCTTAGTAGAAGGAGTCCGCGTAGTCGACTAATCATAAGATTAGAATCCTATGGGGAACTCGCTTTAAGGAGGAACAAAGCAGTGGTTATTAACACAATAGACGGAAAGATGCTTCAGAAGATGTTTCTTGCAGGAGCAAAGAATATTGAAGCGAAAAAAGAATACATTAATGAATTAAATGTTTTTCCGGTACCGGATGGTGACACGGGAACGAACATGACACTTACGATTATGGCGGCAGCAAAGGAAGTCGCTGCAATGGAAAAGCCAACAATTGAAAACCTATCCAAAGCCATATCCGGAGGTTCTTTGCGTGGAGCAAGAGGAAATTCAGGTGTTATTTTATCTCAGCTTTTCCGTGGCTTTGCAAAAGAAATTATTGATAAAAAGGCAATTACTGTAGCTATAACAGCAGCAGCTTTTGAAAGAGCAGTAGAAACAGCCTATAAGGCAGTTATGAAACCGAAGGAAGGAACCATTCTTACGGTAGCAAAAGGCGGTGCAACCAAGGCATTAATTTTAGCAGAAGAAACGGATGATTTTGTGTACTTCTTAGGAGAAGTACTGGAATATATGCAGGAAGTTCTAAATCAGACACCGGAGATGCTTCCGGTATTAAAAGAAGCGGGAGTGGTAGACTCTGGTGGCGAAGGACTTCTTACCATATTACGCGGAGCTTATGATGCACTTCTTGGAAAAGAAATTGACCTGGGGGATATACCCCTTTCCACTGGAAGCAGTGCAGCCGCTAAAGTAAGTAGTGAGAGCGTAGCTACGGCAGACATTAAGTTTGGTTACTGTACAGAATTCATTGTTATGCTGGAAAAAGAATACACCATGGAAACGGAGCATGCATTTAAGGAATTCTTAGAATCCATAGGAGATTCCATTGTGGTGGTTTCGGATGATGGGATTGTAAAAGTTCATGTACACACCAACGATCCGGGAATTGCCATTCAGCGGGCACTAACTTATGGTTCTCTTACGAATATGAAGATCGATAATATGCGGGAAGAACACAATGAAAAAGTAATCAAAGAAGCAGAAAAAGCAAAACTGGAAGAACAGATTTTGCTGGAAGAACAGAAAAAAAAGAAGGAACCAAGAAAAGATGTGGGATTTATCAGCATTTCTATTGGAAAGGGGATCCATGATATCTTTACCGGTCTGGGTGTAGACTATCTGATTGAAGGCGGACAGACTATGAATCCAAGTACAGAAGATATGCTGGAAGCCATTGAAAAAGTAAATGCGGACACCATCTTTATCCTTCCCAATAATAAGAATATCATTCTGGCAGCAGAGCAGGCGAAAAGCCTTACAGAAGACAAGAACATTATTGTGATTCCATCAAAGACCGTTCCACAAGGAATTTCTGCAATCATTAATTATGTATTTGATAAGACACCAGAAGAAAATGCAGAACATATGATAAGGGAAATGAAGCATGTAAAGACAGGACAGGTTACTTATGCAGTGCGGGATACTAGCATTGAAGGCAAGACCATTACAACTGGGGATATTATGGGTCTTGGAGATACCGGAATTCTTACTGTTGGAAAAGAAGTGGAAGAAACCACACTGGATTTGGTAGATACCTTAATGGAGGAAGACAGTGAACTGGTAAGTCTTTATTATGGAAGTGAAGTTACAGAAGACACAGCGAAAGCACTGGCAGAAAAGATTATGGAAAGATATCCGGAAGTAGATGTAGAAACGCATTTGGGTGGACAACCGATATATTATTATGTTTTATCGGTAGAATAAAAAATGGTATTTTAACTTTGCAGTGGATGGCTTATTTTGGAAGAATAAACCATCCACTTTTTTCATGTAATAGGAAAGTGCTTCTATTACATAAAAACGCTCCGCTGTGGGTGCGCACGCCGCACTAAGAAATATGGTCACTGAAGTGACCGCACTTTGGCGCGAGAGTCTGCAAAGCAGACTCTTTATCCTGTGATTTTAGATAGCTCTTCCGCAATTATGCGATTTTCTATAAGATAAAAGAAAAAGGCTATATTGGAGGTCTGTCAGCAGCTTATGATTATATGAACAAAGTGATGGAACGATTTCATATAGACGTTGCAATATATAAGAGCTCTACAGCGGAAGCAATAAAAAAAAAAAGCACTACAAAAATAGGATCACTTATCACGAAGTGGTATATTTCATTTCTTATGGATGAATGCAGAACT
>JAVXEO010000105.1:0-4369 GCA_036658435.1 Acetivibrio sp. | reverse complement strand
TGCCTCTGGAACTTCCTGCATCATTCGTTGTCTGGATACCTCTCGCATCTTCTGACGAATTTTACCTTTAATTTGCGGATCTCCTTCGGATTGCTTATATTCATCTTTTATTTCCTGCTTTGACATCTTCATATCCTCTTTAAATTTATGTTTCTGATACCAGACATCAAATAAGGCAATTGCCAAAAAGAAATAACTGATTTTTAATCCCAATTCCACAACCGTATTTCCTATGAGCGCAATCGCATCGTATAGGGGAAGATCGTACAAATTCATCAGCATTCCCCACTGATCCTTTAAAGCGTTATATACAACATACGCAATGACAATAATTTTTCCCAATGATTTTATTAATTCTACAAGTTTTTCTTTGGAAAATAAATTTTTCATACCGGATACCGGATTTATTTTATTAAATTTAGGAGTTAAGGGTTTCAAAGAGGGTTTCCATTTTACCTGTACAATATTTCCTGCAAATGCTACAACAAAGGCGACCAAATAAATCGGCAAAGAAATCAATACAATTTCTTTTAAACAAAGAATCATTAGTCGATGCACTACATTTCGATTAAATTCATCTGCCAGAAGAGAAGAAATCATTCCATAAATTTCTTTATAACTTCCAAGCATGCCCTCTCCAATATAGGTTATACACATTTTAAGTACAAGAAACATTCCGATTAGTTGAAGTGACATAACCAGTTCCTGACTTTTTGCAACTTGCCCATCTTTTCTTGCATCTGTTAGCTTTTTAGAGGTTGCATCTTCTGTCTTTTCCCCTCCTTGTCCCTCTTTTGCGAAGAATTGAAGGTTATACCGAATTCTTTTCATCCAGTTTCTCCTCTATCGTCTTTGATTTCCCTTAAATTGGAGTCATGGCTTTCATTACAAGGTTCATCATGTTTTTCATTTCTGCAAAGATGAAATCAGAAACTTGAGGAACTAAATCCACTATAAGTACCAAAATAAGAAGACCTACCATAATTTTTAGCTGCATTCCAATTATGAGCATGTTCATTTGTGGTGCCACTTTTGCCATAATTCCTAAAACAATATTAAGAAGCAGTGTGGTTGCAAATATTGGTAAGATGATGCGGAACCCAATAATAAAATAATCCACTAAAAACTGCACCACTATTTCATAAAATGTAAAATGAAATACTGCAGTTCCCAATGGTATAATAGAAAACGAATCGCAAATTGCACTTAAAATATAGTAATGCATATTCGTAGCCATTAATAAAAACATAATCAAATAAGAATAAAAATTACCGGTTATGGTGGTCTGCTGCTTTGAAACCGGATCAAATAAATTCACCATAGAAAAACCAATTTCTGTATCAATGAGCTGTCCGGAAAAATTCACAATATAGGTGCATATATTGGCTGCGTATCCGATAAGCAGTCCTACAATTCCTTCTTTTATAACCAATGTTGCAAATCCAATTGTCCCTGAATATGCAAGGGGCGTATATTCTACCAGATTTACCATAAGAAGTCCTAAAAAAACAGCGAGTCCGGCTTTCACCTTTCTTGGTACATTGGATAAACTAAAAAAAGGCGCTGCATAAATAAAAGCCGAAATTCGAACGATTATCATGATGTAAAACTCTAAATTTTGTATGGTAAAGCTCATGGGCTCTCCCTTCGACTACTGAATATATTGTGAAAAATTTTGTACCAATACAATCATAAAATCAGCAATACTTTTCATCATCCAGTTTCCGGTCAATATAATCATTAAAAATATTGTGAGCAGTTTAGGGATAAAGGTAAGCGTCTGTTCCTGAATGGACGTAACTGTCTGAAAAATACTAATAATTAGTCCAACGATTAGGGAAACTCCAAGCATCGGTGCAGAACATTTAATAACCAACCATAAAGTTTCTCTTGCCATATCAATAATCTGACCTTCTGTCATCTAACAATGCCTCCTTTTTAAGTTATGTAAAAAGTTCTTATAACCTCTCCTACCACAAGATTCCAACCATCTGCCATAATGAATAAAAGTATCTTAAAAGGCATGGAAATTGTTGTTGGAGGAAGCATCATCATTCCCATTGACATAAGGGTTGATGCAACCACCATATCAATTACAATAAATGGTAAGTATATAATAAATCCCATGGTAAAGGCTTTCCTTAATTCACTAATCATAAATGCAGGAATCAATACCGTGGTTGGAATATCCTCTTCACTTTTTACTTCTTCTGTCATATCTGCTATTTCAAGAAATAATTTTAAATCCTTCTTATTGGAGATCTGTCCAAACATAAACTCTCTAATAGGAACAAGTCCCGCGTCAATTGCCTCTTCCTGAGTTATCTTTCCCTCCGCAAGAGGTTTCACCGCATTTTCATTTACCTGGGTAAATACAGGTGACATAACAAAAAAGGTTAGGAACAAAGCAAGACCAATCAAAATCTGATTAGGCGGTGTCGTTTGCGTTCCCAAAGCGGAACGTACAAAATGAAGCACAATAATAATTCTGGTAAAAGAAGTGACCATTAGCAGAATAGAAGGTGCTATCGTTAAAATTGTCATTAATAATAAAATTTGCAGCGTAGAAGATAAACTTGCTTTTCCTGCGTTGGACGAAATATTCAATTGAAAATTATTGTTTTCATCCGTTGTATTGGTTGGTTCACGAAATAAGTTTTCATTGGTTGTATCCGTTGATTCACGAAAAGAATCTTCCTGATTTTTATCGACGGCTTCTTTGGCCGAAACGGAAGTAACGCAAATAAAGGTTAATAAACACATTAACACCAACAGATTTAGAACCTTAAATCTTCTTTTCTGCCATTTCTTTTTCTGTGTTTTCATGATTATCAACCTTTACTATTTGTCTTATTTATTTTTTTTTGAAACTTTCGTTAAAATATCCTTAAAACTCAAGTTTGCGTTTTGCCCAAGTGTATCCAATTCCTTGAAATCCAGCTCATCTTCTGCTAACTCAGCCAGCTTTTCCACATGGTCTTTCGTCACGGCAATTACAATATACTTGTTTCCTATTTTAACAATCTGAATATACTTGTTTTGTGTTAAACGATAGGTTTCCATTATCTTAATATTATGACTGTTTCCTTGCAATAAATTTGATTTTCCAACCCACTTGCTCGTAAAGTAAGCGGCTGCCAATATTAATAAAAACAGTACAAATACGCCCAATAAATTCAGTATACTTTCAAATCTGGATATTCCTGTAATAATAGCTATGTACATATTTCTATCCAATCGCTTTTTTAACAGCTTCTAAAACTCGGTCTGCCTGAAACGGCTTTACAATAAAATCTTTGGCTCCAGACTGAATGGATTCAATAACCATCGCTTGTTGTCCCATTGCAGAACACATAATAACGGTTGCACTTGGATCATTTTCTTTAATTTTCTTAAGTGCCTGAATTCCGTCCATCTCCGGCATTGTAATATCCATCATTACAAGATCCGGTTTTGTTTCATTGTACTTTTCTACCGCTTTTAACCCATTCTCTGCTTCTCCAACGATATTATAACCATTTTTTGTCAAGATGTCTTTAATCATCATCCTCATAAAAGCTGCATCATCAGAAATCAAAATATTTTTTGCCATAAGTATCTCTCCTATCTTTCAATGTCCTTAAATTATCTTACAATTTCAGTAACTCTGATACCAAAGTTTTCTTCAATCACAACTACTTCACCTTTTGCTACAAATTTGCCATTTACCAATACATCAATGGGTTCTCCCGCCAACTTGTTTAATTCGATAATCGTTCCGGGTGAAAAATCCAAAATTTCTTTAATTGACTTATTTGTTCTTCCAAGTTCAACCGTTACTTCCAACGGAACATCCATAATTAAATCAATATTTTCCTGTTGCATTAAAGGATTGATTGCTCCATTAAAATTTTGGAATTGCACCGGCTGGGCATTAACGTTTCCTCCCATAGGAGCCATGTTGTATTGCATCCCGGGTTGTCCCATCATAGGCTGCTGTCCCATCATCATCATAGGCTGTTGGTTCATCATAGGTTGTTGGTTCATCATAGGCTGTTGTCCCATCATAGGCTGTTGGTTCATCATAGGCTGTTCTGCATTATATGCATCTTGATTCATTCCCATGTTTGAAGGTTCTTTCACTTGCTTTGCTGCCTTTTCCTGTTGGTGCATAGGTGGTACCGATTCAATTATTTCTTCAGCTTCTGCCTCTCCGGCAAATTTTTTATATAAATCCTTGGCAAAATCAAAAGGATATAGCTGCATAATTTGACTATCAATTAAGTCACCAATTTCCATCTTAAAAGATACTTGAACAAATTCTCCTCCCAAAAAGTTAGAAAGTTCATCTCCCAACGTATCACTAAAATCAATTAAACTTGCTACTGGT
>JAVXEO010000104.1:0-4412 GCA_036658435.1 Acetivibrio sp. | reverse complement strand
TGTAATAGGAAAGTGCTCCTATTACATAAAAATGCTCCGCTGTGGGTGCGCACGCAGCGTTAAGGAATGTGGTCACTGAAGTGACCGCGCTTTGGCGCGAGAGTCTGCAAAGCAGGCTCTTTATTATAATAGAGGTTGGGAGGAAGAAAAGGATGCTGAAAATTCTTTTAGTGGATGATGAAGTGCAGGAACGGGAAGGTATTCGGTTTTTAATTGACAAATATGGATTTCCTTTGGAAATTGCAGAAGCCCAAAATGGAAAAGTGGCTTTTGAGTATATAAAAACTCATGAGGTGGATATCCTTTTTACCGATGTAAAGATGCCATATATGGATGGACTGGAACTGGCAAAGGCAGTCAATGAATACGATAAAAAAATTGTAATTATAATTTTCAGTGCCTACAGTGAATTTGAATATGCAAAAAAGGCTTGTGCCGCCAATGCAGTAAACTACCTATTAAAACCCATTGAAGTGGAAGAATTTGAAAGCGTCATGAAAAAGGTAATAACCCATTGCGAGGAGCTAAGGCATTGGGAAGAACAGAAAAACTTTTTACAGCAGGCGGATAAAAAGCTGCTCTTATATAAATTGATGAATAACAAAGATTCCATGGAAGAAATATCCCAACGCTTAAAAGGATATGAAATATCCCTGGACAATAAATATATGCAGTTAATTAGTGTAGAGACGGTAAGCAACTATTTTGAAAAAAACGAAGGGGAATTTGCTCAAATTCTGCGTAAGAACATGACTATTTCTTATGAGTATATTAATTTATATCCAAACCATACCTATGTGCTGCTTTTTAGCAGTATGAAAGTGGAAGAACCCACGGTAGAAAGAGCCGTGAAAAAAATCTATATGGATATGACGGAATGCGGTAAAAAAATGGTATCTATTATTGTGGGAGAGCGGTTCCATGGAATTGAAAAACTCAGCGAAAAGATTCAGGCTATAGAGGCACTTCGAGAAGATACCTTTAGTTATTTTTCCGGTATTATTTATGCATCCTCCATTCATGAGAAGGACATAAATAAAATCGAAGAAGCCGTACAAATAAAGGACAGTATTTTTCGAAGCATAGAGGATAAGAACCTTTCGGCGGTTCGGGAACAGATGAACCGATACTTAGACAAGCTGGGAGCTGAAAAAACATCCAGTGCATTTTATACGAAATATATACTACTGGATATTGTAAAAGCCTTATATGACCAATATGGAATTTACAACCAGAGCCAGATTTTTCAAACAACGGACGAAATCATGAAATGTGATTATCTGGATGAAATTAAAGGGGTAGTGGAACGGATTATGGAAGAAATAGAGAAGCTAAAGAAAAATAAAATTCCGGATGGCAGTTCTACGGTTCATGAACTTCAAAAAATAATAAATAACGAATATATGAAAGACTTAAGTCTTGATGAACTTGCAGAAAGAGTATATTTAACACCGGCTTATGTGAGTTATATTTTCAAACAGGAAACGGGATATAATCTGATAAAATACCTGACTGATTTTAGAATGAATAAAGCAAAAGAGCTGTTAGAGCAGGGAAGAATGAAAATTGTGGACATAGGAAAGGCCTGCGGATACCAGAACCAGCCTTATTTTAACCGATTATTTAAAAATAATTTTGGGATAACACCGAAACAATTTCGAGAGAAGGAGTAAAACTGCCAATGAATTGCAAATTATGGAACTGGTTTATAGGAAAAGCCTCCATTCGAAAAAAGCTGAGTATCAGCTTCTCTATTTTAGTTTCCATACCCATTATAACACTGGGAATTTATTCTTTTTATGTTTCCAATGGAAATTTAATGGAGCAAACAGAAAAAACAATGGAGAATAATCTATCCCGGCTTTTAATGGAAATGGATTCCAGACTTCAAAGGGAAACGGACTATACAAAATATCTTGCCTATAATCTGACTTTTCGGGAAACACTGGAATCCCACCCCTATGATAATGTACAGATTGCCCAGTCTTTGAATAAAACAGTGGAGCCTATCTTTTGGTACTTTATTACAAGTGATGTAAACATTAAAAGAATTAAAATTGTGACCCCCTATGTAGAGCGTGCAGTGGGTTCTTTTTTAGAACCGGCGAAAGATTATGAAAAGGAAGACTGGTATCAGAGAAATAGAAACAATTTCAATACCCTATGGACGGTAGAAGAAGATCGGCTTTATGCCACAAGAACCATTCTGGATACGGCAACCACCAGCAAACCCATTGGCATTATGCGAATGGAATTTTATCTGAATCGCTTAATAGAACCCATTACCAGTATGAACTATCTGGATAATGGTATTATTGTAAAGGATGGAGAAGGAAACGTAATTTATGAAAAAGGTGGAAAAGATGAGAAAGTCAATGACAGGGTGGCAGAGCAAATAAAGCAGATGAAACCGGGGGAAGAAAAGGTAACCTCCCGCTACATTTTAAAATCGGGAAGCTTCCAAAACACAGATTGGAGGATTTACTATTATATAGATAAAAAAATGATTTCCCATCAGGTATCTTCCATTGTAACCTCTACGCTATGGGTGGTTCTATCCTGTATTTTTGTTATATTTATTTTTATAAATATTTTATCAAAAACTTTAAGCAAACGTATTTTAGTATTGAAGGAGCATGCAGAAGAAGTTGCCGGTGGAAACCTGGAGCACCCATGCTACACTGGGGATACCGATGAAATCGGGGTAGTGACCAATAGTCTGGGTAAAATGACAGAACAATTAAATGACATGATTAATCAGGTTTATAAAATAGAAATAGAAAAGAAAGCGACGGAACTCAAAGCATTGCAGGCAATGATTAATCCTCATTTTCTATACAATTGTCTTTCCTCCATTAAATGGAAGGCATTGCAAAAGGGAGACGAGGAAATCAGTGAAATTACAGGACTGATTGCTAAATTTTATCGAATTGCTTTGAATAATGGAAAACAAACAACAACGGTGGAAAGTGAGCTGGAAAATATTAAGGCTTATGTGGAAATTCAGATGCTTACTCACAATCAAAGCTTTGAAGTGGAATATCGCATAGAGGAAGCAGGACTGTCTTGTATCATGCTGAACTTTTTACTGCAGCCCATTGTGGAAAATGCAATTAAGCATGGAATTGATTATAGAGAAGAGGAAGAGAAGAAAGGGCGAATTATCATTGAATTTTTACAGGAAGATGAATTCTTGATTTTTCATATTTATAATAACGGACCGGAAATGGATCTTCAAATGTTAACCGGTCTGGTGAATACACCGGGAAAAGGATACGGCATATTTAACATTCAAGAGAGAATCGCTTTGTATTATGGAAAAGAATGCGGCCTTTCTGCAAGCATCACAGAAGACAAATATACTTGCTTTACGGTGAAAATAGATAAGAAAGTGCAAGTAATCTAAAAATTGTATTATATTTTTATAAAGAAAAGTACGGTAGACTATGGATAGAAAGAAAAGGAGGGTTTTACACCATGAAAAAGAGATTATTAAGTGTATTACTAAGTACAACATTGGCAGCTAGTTTACTCGTAGGATGTAAAGGCAACAACACACAGACACCGGAGAATACAAAGACAGAGACAACCGGTGAGACAAAAACAGAGACATCAGGGGAAAAGACAAAGATTCGTATGACCTATTGGAACAGTGAGGAAACCGTATCTGCATTATTGGAGTATTTAAAAACAGCAGTTCCGGATGTAGAGGTGGAATATCAGTTCATTGATAACTCCAATTACGATACCATCGTAGATACGCAGTTATCTGCAGGGGAAGGTCCGGATCTTATTTGCGAATCACCGGGTTCTTCTTTGAAACATGCAAGATTAGGGTATTTGGCAAAGTTAGATGAATTGGCAGCCAACTACTCACCGGCAGGAACCAGTGTATATTCTTATGATGGAAGTACCTATGCCCTTCCGGGTATCAGCTGGTTTGAAGGAATTTACTTCAACAAAACATTATTTGAAGAAAATAACATAGCACTTCCTAAAACGTTTGACGAATATATAGCCGTTTGCAAAAAGTTTAAGGAACTGGGAATTGTTCCTCTGGCAGCAGGACTTAAATCATGGGAACCAATGCTTAAGAATTCCATGGCTTTTGTTGCAGCAGAATATCTGTCAACCGAAGAAGGAAAGAGTTTTGGAAGCGATTATAGAGAAGGAAAAACAACATTAGACGGAACTTGGAATACCTACCTTGAAAAATGGTCTGAAATGATAAAAGAAGGGGTATACACTACCGATATGACAGGAATTGATCATGACCAGGCACTGGAGCAGTTTGCAACAGGAGATGCCGCTATGTTTTGCTCCGGCCCTTGGGATTTAGAAGCAATTACAACGAAAAATCCGGACTTGAAAGTGGACATGATGCCTTTCTATGGAACACAGGAAAGCGTAGG
>JAVXEO010000103.1:0-4539 GCA_036658435.1 Acetivibrio sp. | reverse complement strand
CCTGATATCGAACACGCCGTTTGTGGGTTTGCTCCTGTTTATCCATTGTATTCTTCCTTCCTGTCTGTAGATATCCTTGTTATTGTAACAAACTATTTCTAAATATTCAATAAAATCACTAATTTTACGGTGGTTTTTCGAATTTTAATATGGTAAACTGAGGGTATTCGAATATGGAATCTGTGTTATGCCGCTTTAGATTACTATACGAAGAAAGGAGCTTTATGAAAACTCAAAAAAATCATTCTATAAAGGAACGTCATTCATTCCTCTTTATTTTATTGGCATTTATTCTTATTTCTCTCCTAATGGGAATTGCCTGCTTTCGATATTATTCACAGCTTCAAAAAACTGTAAAGGAAGAAAGCAGTGGTTATCTTCAGGAAATTTCTAAGCTTCTAGGAGACAATACCAGCCGCATTATCAACGACAATTTTTCTATGCTGGGTACCATTTCTATGGTGTTGAAAGACTCCGGGGCCAATCAATTTGAACAGCTGCAGATGGTTTCCTTAAATCACCAGGATTATTGGGAATATGAGCATCTATATTTAGTCGATGCAAAAGGGATGGCCTATGATAGTCTAGGGCATTCTATTGCCTTGGGAAATGAATCCTTTTTATGTGATGTTATCGTAGGTGGTTCTCCTTCTATGTCCTCTACCGTGGTGATTGACGGAAAAGACAGTGTGATTTTTGCCATTCCTATAAATAAGTTAACCTTAGATGGCGTCAGTATTTGCGCCATTGCAGCAAGCTACGATCTTTCCACCTTTGATCAGATTTTATCCATGACGGCATTTAACGAGGAAGCTTATGCCCATATTGTTAATCGGGATGGCTCCGTGGTCATTCGTTCCAGTTCAAAAAATGCCGATCAAAGCGGCTATAACATAATAAACTCCCTTTCCGAAGCAAAAATGGGAAAGGACAGTAATTTTGAAACCCTGAAGGAAGACATTGCAGCTGGACGAAGTGGCATGGTGACCTACACACTGAATGGAGTTCGAAAATATATGGCCTATGCTCCCCTTGCTTCTGAGGAATGGAGGTTATTAACCTTTGTTCCCGTTGCCGTCGTAAATGCAAAGTCTGAGATTCTTCTACATATCACATTAATACTGTGCAGCTTTATTATGCTATTGTTTTTTACACTTCTGGCCTTTTTGGCAGGATCCTTTTATAAGCATAAACGCTCACTTGAAAAGATTGCCTATGTAGACCCCGTTACCGGTGGTAATACCATCCAAAAATTTTATGAAGAAACGAAAAAAAAATTGGAATCATCGGATGATACCCCCTATGCCATGATTTATATGAATATTGAGAAATTCAAACTACTCAATGAACACTTTGGCAAAAAAGCGTGTGATGAACTTCTTTGCGCCATTCATCGTGGTATTACTTCCGACTTAAAGGATAATGAATGTATTGGCAGACAATATGCTGATAATTTTTGCATTCTTGTGCAATGGGAAAGTGAGGAAGCCCTTACCCGTCGATTCCACTTATGGAAAGATGAAAGTACCCGTTTTTTTCAAATGCAAAATTCTGTGTGGATACCACATAGCGTAGAACTTGGTATCTTCATTATAGACAATGCTTCTATTCCACTATCTCATATGATTGATCGAGCGAAGATTTCTCTATCTGAAGACACCCTTTGTATACGAAATAATAAAATACGATATACCTTCTATAATGAGAAGGTACGACACGCTCTGCTTCGAGAGAAACAGTTAGAGGATAAAATGGAAGATGCCCTGAAAGCACACGAATTTGAGGTATACTTACAACCAAAATATAATACCCAAACGGAGTGTATTGGTGGCGCCGAAGCCCTGATTCGTTGGAAAGATTCCAAAGAGGGTATGGTTTATCCAGATGAATTTATTCCTCTGTTTGAGAAAAATGGTTTTGTAGCACAAATTGATTTATTTGTATTTGAAGAAGTGTGCCGCACGTTGGAAAACTGGATGCAAAAAGGATTGCCCCTCTTGAAAATTTCCGTTAACTGCTCCCGCGTCCATTTGAAACTGCCTAATTTTCTGGACGAGTACCGATGTATTGCCGAAAAATATGCCCTTCCTTTACATATGTTGGAGATTGAACTTACCGAAAGTGCCGTATTTGAAGATGCAGAAACTCTATCCTCTGTAATAGAGGAGATTCATTCCATGGGTTTTGGCTGCTCTATGGACGATTTTGGAAGCGGTTATTCCTCTCTTAACTTGATTCGAGAAATTCCTGTGGATACGCTTAAGTTGGATAAAGTCTTTTTTCATAATGGCACAGCGGACTTTGAACGTACCGAATCCGTAGTAGGCAGTATTATTGCCATGGCACAGGCACTGCATATGTGCACCATTGCAGAAGGAGTGGAAGAGCGGGAACAAGTTGATATGCTTAAAAGATTGAAATGCGATTACATACAGGGCTATTATTTTGCAAAACCTATGCCCATTCCGGATTTTGAAAAATTAGCCTTTGGCTCCTTTATTAGAAAGGTGCCTTCAGAGGAGGAAACGTAAAATGAAGAAAAAGCTCCGTTATATTATACTGGTACCTATACTTCTCCTTGCACTGTTAATGGCATATTCAGGGAAAGATACCTCTATTTTTCGCCAAGATATTTTCACCCAAAAAGTGATTCCTCCGGAAAAAACACCCATTACTATTCTGGTCAAATATGCTTTTGGCATTCACACTTTTGAGAAAGTGTTGGAGGAGCGTTTTCCTTCTATTGATATTGTTCAAATAGGAAATTATACCTCCAATCGCGGTATTGCAGAATATGAAGCACGAATGGAACATGATGATTTGGCTGATATTGTCATGACCTGGCCTCTTGAAATTGGTAAAGAATATTGGGAGGATCGTCTCTTGGATCTTTCCGCTATGTCCCTCACAGGAAAATATAGTACCGCCAGTCTCAATAACATTTCTCATGATGGTAAACTATATTATTTGCCCGGTCCGTCTCAAATAAGAGGCATTGTTTATAATAAAACACTTTTTGAAGAGAAGGGATGGAACGTTCCCAAAGATTTTGAAGGGTTTATTGCACTTTGCCGAAGAATAGAGGCAGATGGAATTCGCTCTTTGCAGCTGGGTCTTGGTAACCCCGAGGTATTGGATACCGCATTTGTGGGGTATAGTTATGGCGGCTGCTATAGTACTCCACAAGATACCCAGTGGATAAACGAATATAATACCGGTAAGGGCAGTTTTGGGGACCATTTTCGACCCGCACTGGAAACCTTTCAAACTTTAGTTACTTCCGGTATTTTAAAACCGGAGGATTTAGAGGTTACTTATGCCAAGCGAGAACGTATGTTATTCCAACGCCAATGCGCCATGGTAGAAGATTCCGTTTTATTAGCGAGAATGGGGGATTCTATTACCGGTACCACCGACGAATTTGCGCTCATGCCCTTTTTTAATCCCGGTTTAAATGGCGATTGGGCAAGACTCTATCCTGTTTGCTATATCGGCTTAAACAAACATCTGGGTGAACCGAAAAATAAAGAAAAATATGATTTGGTGCGAAAGATTATGGAGTACATCAGTACCCCAGATGGACAGTTAGCATTGGCCGGGGATACCGGTGCCATGTATTCCAGTTTGAATTCCATGCCTCCACCGGATGTATCCGAAATTCTTCCACTTTTACCCACATTGAACCATGGCCGGTATGCCATCTTTCCAACGCTTAAAAATGCTCAAAATGCACTGCGAAGTGGGCTTTCCGGTATGGTTCGTGGAGATTTCACCATAGAAGATGTGATTAAAATGGTAGACAAAGAAAATCTTTCTCCACCTGTCCCAATGGTGCCCCTAGTTCTTGGTACGGCTAAAGCTGATTTTTCTATTTTGGAAACTGGAAACTTTATAACCGATGCCATGGTGGCAGAAAGCGGTTGTGAAATTGCCCTGTTTTTAGATAATGGAAAAGATGGTTTTTATAACGGAAAAGGAATTTGTTCCAAAATATACAAAGGAGATATTACCACGGTTGACCTCCAGCGTCTCATGCCGGACACAAAAAATGGTGAACGAAGCGAGCTGCAAAAGATTACCATATCCGGTGCTGATTTACTGCGTACACTCGAATATTCGATTCCAGTGGATAACAATAATGGCGGTTGGTTCTACTATTTTTCAGGTCTTCGCATGAAGTACGATCCCTGTGCCAGCCCCGGTTCCCGAATTCATAAGATTTCCGATGCACAGGGCAGTGCCATTGATCCTGAACGTATTTACTCCGTTGCCATCATGGACGGAAGTGTTTCAAAGGAATACTTTAAAACCGTGGAGGATACCCACATAAAAATTAGTGATTTACTGTCCGATACCATTCAAAGTGCAAAAGTAATTTCTCCAAGTAACGATAGACGCTTTATCTTTTGTGCACCATAAATACTTTAAAGCAAGGAATGGAGCTTCTTATTACTGGAAGCTCCATTCCTTGCTTTTTTTTATTTTACTATTCTTCAATTTTAAAGAGAGAAAGTGCGCCTTCTAGTTCATTGGTTTTTC
>JAVXEO010000102.1:0-4674 GCA_036658435.1 Acetivibrio sp. | reverse complement strand
GACACAAACTGAGAATAAAATCAGTTTGTGCCTCGGACTTTTTCTATGAGAGAATCGTTTCTATAAAAAATTGTTTCTATAAAATTTGTTTCTATAAAAAATTGTTTCTATAAAAATTTGTTTCTATAAAAAACCGTTTCTATGAGAGAATTTTTCTTACCTTAAAATAAATTCTGTAAGTTCACTTAATTTTCAATCTTCATCTTCGTCTTTATCGTCGTCTTTGTCGTCCTCACTTTTATCGGTGAGTTGACTTGTGAGTGTACCGTATTCGGTATCCTTGTCACCTTTAATTCCGCTGATGGTAACGGTATAGGTTTCATTTTCTACAAGACCTTTTACACGGATATTGCATTCATTGTCATCGCAGTCTCTTAATTCAGCCAGGTAAGTTTTTCCGGTGCTGTCTGTAATAACAACGGTAGGCTTATTCCAGGAAACGTCACAGGAAAATTCAATATCAATTTCACCATCTTCTACATCACATTCGATTTCTTCGATTTTAACCGTGGAGGTACTGGAAGTAACGGCACCCTTTTTAGGGATTGAGAAAGTTCCGGTGACCGTAGTATAAGTTTTGGAACCGCGGGTACGAAGTCCACTGATAACAAAAGTATAATTATTATTATCCAGGAGGCTGGCTACTTCAATCGTACATTCTTTACTGCCTTTTCCTTTTAAAACGGCCAGGTAAGATTTACCGGATTGATCGGTAACTTGAACTTTAGCTTTTCTCCATTTCACTTTAGTTTGAAAAGTCACGTTAACCTGACCATTGATGTCAGCAACTACTTTTTCAAGAATAATATCATTCGTACTTGTTTTAAAGGTTCCGGTAACATTTCCGTATTGTGCCTCATCGGTATATTTAATGCCGGCTACCGTAACGGAAATGTTTTGTTTGGTAGGAAGATTTGCAACGATAATGTCCAAATCATCCTCTCCTTTTATGTAGTTTAGAGGGGTATAACTATTATTATTCTCATCCTTTATTATAATAGAAAAATCTGGTTTCAAATCTACAAAATCATTAAATTCCAATTCAATCTTACCATTGGTGTAATCAATTTGCTCAATTTGTACGGTTTCCGGTGTGGCTGGCGTTACGGCTGCATTTGCAGAAAATGTTGGAACTGAGAGTAATAAACCTAAGGACATTGCTGTAATTTTCACGATACTTTTTTTAATTTTCATAATCAATTCTCCTTTCAAGGGAACCTGTCATTGGGTAATCCATAACATGAGATTTGTTAGGATTTATTTGTTTGTATTTACCGTTTCAATAGATTAATGCTTGAGAAATCATTTTTATTGCAAAAAAATAAAAAATAAATAAATAACAGAATAAAATATAAGCAATATACTAAAAATACCAAATTTAAACTTTGAATAATAAGTAGTAATCATTATCATTATTATTATTGACTATGGAAAAAATTTGTGGTAAATTATAATTGGATATCAGAAATAAATGTAAATCACAAAATTTCAGGAGGAAAACAAATGAGCAAATTCGAAAAATTAACCAATGAAGTAGGAGCTCCGGTTCCAGACAATGAGAATGCCATAACAGCCGGACCAAGAGGACCGGTAGTAATGAGCGACGTATGGCTGATGGAAAAAATGGCACATTTTAATCGTGAAGTTATTCCGGAAAGACGTATGCACGCCAAAGGATGGGGCGCATATGGAAAGTTTATAGTAACACAGGATATTTCAGAGTTTACCAAGGCAAAAGTTCTACAAAAAGATAAGGAAACAGAAGTCTTTATCCGATTTTCAACCGTTGCAGGAGAACGTGGTGCTGCAGACTGCGAACGTGATATACGTGGTGTTGCTGTTAAATTTTACACGGAAGAAGGCAATTGGGATATGGTAGGCAACAACACGCCGACTTTCTTTATCCGTGATGTACATAATTTTTCTGATTTAAACCGTGCGGTGAAACGCGATCCTCGCACTGGCAGACGTTCGGCACAAAACAACTGGGACTTTTGGACACTTCTCCCAGAATGTTTTCATCAAATTACAGTAGTTATGAGTGACCGTGGAATCCCGGCATCCTTCCGTAATATGCATTTTTTTGGCGAGCATACCTATTCCTTTTATAATGAAAAAAATGAAAGAGTATGGTGTAAATTCCATTTTAAAACACAACAGGGAATTAAAAATTTGTCAAACGAAGAAGCAACTAAAATTAATGGAATGGATCGGGAATACCATGGCAAAGATTTATATGAAGCAATTGAAAAAGGGGATTTTCCAAAATGGACCATGTATGTACAGATTATGACAGAGGAACAGGCAAAAACTCATTATGAAAATCCATTTGACATTACAAAAATCTGGCGTCATAAAGAATTTCCACTAATTGAAGTGGGAGAGCTTGAATTAAATCGCAATCCGGAAAACTATTTTGCTGAGGTAGAACAATCTGCATTTACACCGGCACATGTAGTTCCGGGAATCGGCTTTAGTCCAGATCGTTTCTTACAGGGAAGATTGTTTGCCTATGGAGATGCACAAAGATACCGTCTGGGTGTAAATCACAACCAGATTCCGGTAAATCGTGCAAAAGTTGAAGTGAATGAATACCACAGAGATGGGGCCATGCGTGTAGATGGAAATTATGGCGGAGCACCTGCCTATACACCAAATAGTATGGGAGCCTGGACGGCCCAGCCGGAAGTTATGGAACCACCACTTGAATTGGAAGGCGCAATGTACCGCTATGATCCAAAGGATGATAAAACGGATGATTGTTTCCGGGCAGGAGGCGATTTATGGAGAGTTTTGACTGAAGACAAAAAAAAGATTCTGATAGAAAATACAGCAGGAGATATCGCTTCCTGTACGGAAAATATTAAATATCGCCATGGAGTTCACTGCTATTTGGCAGATGAAGAATACGGAAAACGCTTTGCAGAAGCTGCAGGGCTAGACTTAAATAAGGTAATTGAACTCTCTAAGCTTGACAACAATGGCTTAATCCAGGCGACTTTGTCGTAAAAATAATAAAATTTTCCAACTCGATAACAACAGAATATTTATTAAAAAACTCCATAGATATTGACATATGCCAAAAAAAAGGTAAAATAGATATAAATGGCATATGCCATAAACAAAGGAGGTGGAAATTGTGGCAAGACCATGCAAACAGCGTCGTATTTGTGCCATGCCGGATTGTGAACGTTTTGGTCCAAAGGATGACGCGGCTATAAAACGCCAGACGGTTATTATGTCTTTAGATGAATTTGAAAGTGTTCGTCTCATTGACTTGGAAGGAATGACACAGGAACAATGTGCAGCACAAATGAAAGTAGCCAGAACAACGGCACAGGCTATTTACAATATCGCCCGCATTAAAATGGCAGAATGCCTTGTAAATGAAAAAGACCTGCATATTGAGGGAGGCGACTACGTATTATGTGACGGTGATACGGAACTATGCAGCCATGGTCATCCCTGCAGAAAACACTGCAGGAAAAACACTAATCCAGAAAACAATTTACAACAAAAAATTCAATCGAAGAGGAGAATTACAATGAAAATAGCAGTAACTTATGAAAATGGAGAAATATTTCAGCATTTTGGACACACAGAAAATTTTAAGGTTTATGAAGTAGAGAACGAAAAGGTAATATCATCGGCCGTTGTTAGTACAAATGGAAGCGGTCATGGTGCATTAACGGACATCCTTAAACAAAATAAGATAGACATCTTGATTTGTGGAGGTATTGGAGGTGGTGCACGCCGCGGATTAGACGAAGCAGGAATTAAACTTTATGGCGGTACATCCGGTGATGCCGATAAAGCGGTGGAAGCATTTCTTACAGGAACCATCCAATTTGATCCCAATGTAACCTGTGACCATCATGGAGAACATCATGACGGTGTTTGCGGTGATCATGGCTGCGGAGAAAATCGTTGTGAAGAGTAAACATAGATACATATAAAATAAACAGAGATTTAAAATAAAAGATAAAGGAGGAGGATGCAATGAAAAAATATGAGTGTTCGATTTGCGGTTACGTTTATGACGAAGCCAAAGGCATTCCGGAAGCAGGAATTGCAGCAGGTACAAGGTGGGAAGAACTCCCGGATAATTGGGTATGCCCTTTATGTGGTGCAGCTAAGAGCGAATTTAAAGAACAGGGCGGTTTCAAAGCTGTAAATAAGCCGGTGGCGGCTATGGAAGCAGCAGAGGACATGAAAGAACTTTCGCCCTTAGAAATTAGTGAGATTTGCTCAAATTTAGCAAAAGGTTGTGAAAAACAGTACAAGGCAGAAGAAGCGAAACTTTTTACGGAGCTTTCAGAATTCTTTAAAGGAGTCTCACAACCGGCCAAAGAGCCAGAAATAGGAAGCCTGCTTTCTCTGATTGAAAAAGATTTAGAAGAGGGATTTCCCTCTGCAAATGCCGTTTCAGCAGAAGCAAAGGATCGTGGTGCTATGCGTGCTTTAGTCTGGAGCGAAAAGGTTACCCGCATCTTGAATTCTATCTTGAATCGATATGAAAAAGAAGGCGAGGCTATGCTGGAAAATACCGGAGTATATGTTTGCACCATCTGTGGTTTCCTATACATAGGGGATAACCTGCCGGAGATTTGTCCGGTATGCAAGGTACCAAATTGGAAGTTTGAAAAAATAGAGGGGAGGGTACAGTAATGGCTG
>JAVXEO010000101.1:0-4781 GCA_036658435.1 Acetivibrio sp. | reverse complement strand
CCGAATTTTCAAGGGAATAAAATCCCTTAGTGAAGCACCTTCTACGGGACAGCCTCTTTTTAATGATATAGTTTTTTGTTTTCAAATATGGGTTCAGAAGTAAGCTGAATTCCTAATTTTTTAAAAATTTTAATGTCAACGTCAGATAACATCACAGAGGTATGTACCTGACATCCGGATAGACTTGGAAGCTGTTGCAGGGCTTTTATTGCATTTTCATCAGAGATGGCACACATGGAAAGTGCAAGGAGTACCTCATCCGTGTGAAGTCTTGGATTCTTGCTTCCAAGATAGTCTACTTTTAACGTTTGTATTGGTTCAATTGCAGAGGGAGATATTAAGTGAGTACTATGTTCTACCTTCCCTAGATATTTTAGTGCATTTAAAAGAAGGGCAGCAGAGGCACCAAGTAAATCCGTTGTTTTGCTGGTTATAATCGTACCATCCCCTAATTCAATTGCAGCAGTTGGAACGTGAAGAAGGGCAGCGCGTTCTTTGGCTGCAGTGGTGACTTTTCTATAATCGGTGGTTATCTTTGCCTGCTTCATAATTAACTCCAGCTTGTAAACCTCATTTTCTGAGGTGTGGTCAATGGCCAGCTGATTTAGAGACTGGTAGTATCTGCGTATAATTTCCATGTAAGAAGCTTCTTTACAGACTTCATCATCGGTAATACAGTTTCCTGCCATATTGACTCCCATATCCGTTGGAGATTTATAAGGATTTTCTCCATAGATCCCTTCAAAAATAGCAGTAAGAACCGGAAAAATCTCAACATCCCGGTTATAATTCACGGCAGTTTTACCATAAGCTTCTAAGTGAAAAGGATCAATCATATTTACATCATTTAAGTCAGCAGTGGCCGCTTCATAAGCTAAGTTAATAGGATGCTTCAAAGGAATATTCCAAACAGGAAAAGTTTCAAACTTTGCATAACCGGCCTTTATCCCACTATTGTTGTCGTGGTATAATTGAGAAAGGCAGGTTGCCATTTTTCCACTTCCCGGTCCTGGTGCCGTCACTACAACTAAAGGTCGGGTCGTCTTAATATATTCATTTTTACCAAAACCCTCCTCACTGACAATGAGAGGAATATTTGCGGGATATCCTTCAATAGAGTAATGGAGATAAACTTTTATATTTAGTTTCTCTAATTTTGACTTAAATAAATTGGCAGCAGCCTGTCCTTCGTAGTGTGTAAGAACTACGCTGCCCACATAAAGACCATGGTTTTCAAATTCATTCATTAGGCGTAATACATCTACATCATAAGTAATGCCAAGATCACTTCGCACCTTATTTTTTTCAATGTCCAACGCACTGATTACAATTACAATTTCTGCCTGGTCAGCTAATTGCAACAACATTTTTAATTTACTGTCCGGTGCAAACCCCGGAAGAACTCTGGACGCATGATAGTCATCAAAAAGTTTTCCGCCAAATTCCAAATAGAGCTTGTCTCCAAATTGATTGATGCGTTCTTTAATATGTTCCGATTGAAGTTTTAAGTATTGCTCATTATCAAAGCCTGTTTTCACGATTTGTGCCCCTTTGCATAATAATATTATTCATAACCTTTACCATTGTACTCCAACCATGTGAATAATATCAACCTGAAAATGAGGTGATGGTGAAAGAAACTAAGCACGAATATCAAAAGTATAGCGTTTAAGGGTGGAAGAGGGCATATCACGTTCCATAAAATCTTTTACAATGTCGATATTTTTTTCTCTTGTTAAAAATTCAGAGGTTAAAAAATAGCCTTTTTCTGCTAAAACAGAAGATAAATCTTGAATATGTTCTTTCAATAATTTTTTGGCAGCTTTGTCCTCTAAATAAAACTTAGAAGAAACCTGATTTTGATTTAAGGAAAGATAAATATCCAAAGGCCCCAGTTTTTCCATATCCAAATGAAGGAGAATACTGATATTTTCCGGATGCTTTCGAAGATTTTGTTTATTTGTATATACAAATAATTCACTATGTATCGTTTGATTTCGAAGCTTTAGCGGAATTTGGACATAGGAAAATAACTGATTCAAAGTTTGCATAAATTGCATATTCTGATTCATATCCTGAGAACGCCCAGAAAGAGAAGAACCAAAGTCCGTATTCCCCAGAGTAGATTTGAAAAAAGTTTCTAATTCCTTGGTTTGCTTAAACATTTTTTCATATAAATCATCAATGGAATCCTTTTTTTCTAAATCTTTTGGAGAAAGTGTCCAGTTTTTCATAATTTGTTCCTTCAGTAAAATTTGAAAGGGCTCCAACTGAAAAAAAGGAATAATGGAACTGTCTTTTGCCTGCATTATGGTATGCTGCAATAAAGAAAAAGTATCTTCCAAAGTGATTTCACCGGAAAGCAACAGAGGAGCAACAGAGGAATCTATTGGAAAATCAGATAAAAAGTTAACAAGCTCCGTGCGTTGGGAAAGCGTTAGAAATTCACCAATTTCATTGTTTTGATGCTGCATATCCTGAAAAACATTGGTCAAATTCTGAATAAATGGCTCATTAAAGGCATCCAGAGTTTTGGGAACCTGTGATAACTCTAACTCAATTTGTTCTAAATTCGGTTCTAAACCATTTTTTGCATATTCAGTCAGCTGTTCTGCTCTTAAGGATTCTATATTCTGAGAATCAAAATGAAAAGCAGAGTCCATGGCATGGGATAAGGTATGTAAAGTTTCCCGCAAAGAAGCACTTCCTTCAAGAATGGAAGTTTTGGACTCTTGGGGAAGAGAAAAATTTTCTAAAATTCCCACAAGTTCTTCACGATTTTCAGGGGACAAAAAGGAAATCGAAAGTTCTTGCTGTAAGGCAGAAGATTTCTCAGATAGCAGAATGGAAAAAAGCTGATTACTAAAAGAGTGAACAGCATTTGCAGGACTCTTTTCGGCAAGAACCTGTAAAAGAGAGGGAATGGAGGTACTTAATTCCTGAATTCCTTTTGTTAGGGAATGCTCCATATGCTGATAATTTTCAAATTGAGTTACATTTTCAAGAGTGACCGGAATGGTGTGTTTATTCATTAATACAAGAGAACGGATACCGGCTTCTTTAAAAGAGTAAGACTGCTGCAAAATAGTTTGAATACTTTGCTTATTAATGGGCATTCCATTATTAACGAGTTCTCGCACCACCAATTGGTTTTTTTCATTTTTTGGTAAGCCAGCAGATTCTAAAGCTTTCTGAATGGTTGCCTGTTCAATAATAGCTTCTGATTTTGGTAAGGCTTCCACTACAATTACAGGACTGATACTCTTGATTTTAAAGGCTGCTGTATCACCAATAGAAAGCATGGAACCGTTGGAAAGCTCACCGGTAACGGTTGTGTTATCAGCAAGAGTGATAGTAACTTCTTTATTTCTAAGGTCGGTTACTTCCCCTTTGATGACTTGATTTATGGAAATCTGCTTCAAAGGGGTAGATTCTCCATAATGGCTGAGAGAGCCTACACTATGACCATTTTTTTGTGAGACACTGGTTTGGTTGATAGAAGAACCGGGGGATGTTACGCGGTTATCTAAATTCATTTTCTACTCCCATCTGTGCACTTTAGTACACGCATATTTCTACTATAGTTTATATCGGCAACTTTTGCATAAATAGTTAAGAATGGTTGACAGAGCAAAAAAGGAAGTGTATAAATAAAACAGATAATAGCAGCAATAAACTAGGAAATAAAAGGAAAGGAAAACTTCTATGGAAAAGATTGCACAGAAATTAACCGATTTAATAGGAAATACTCCGTTATTGGAACTTTCAAATTATGAAAAAAACCATGAACTGGAAGGAAGAATACTTGCAAAACTGGAATATTTTAATCCTCTGGGAAGTATAAAGGATCGTGTGGCTTATGCCATGATTGAGGAGGGAATACGCAGCGGTGAAATTAAGGAAGATACGGTAATTATTGAACCAACCAGTGGGAATACCGGGATTGGGCTTGCTTTTGTAACGGCGGCAAAGGGTTTAAAACTTATATTAACCATGCCGGATACCATGTCGGTAGAAAGAAGAAGAATTGTGAAAGCTCTGGGGGCAGAAATTGTATTGACTCCGGGAGGGGAAGGAATGAAGGGGGCAATAGACAAGGCAGAAAGATTAAAAGAGGAATATGGAAATGCTTTTATTCCACAACAGTTTGAGAATAAGGCAAACCCTCTGATTCATAAAAGAACAACGGCAGAAGAAATTTGGAGAGACACCGATGGAAAGATAGATATTTTTGTTGCCGGAGTAGGAACCGGAGGAACCATAACGGGAAATGGAGAGGCACTCAAGGAAAAAAATCCAAATATAAGGGTTGTGGCGGTGGAACCTGCAGATTCTGCTGTTCTTTCGGGAGAGAAAGCGGGACCCCATAAATTACAGGGAATTGGCGCCGGATTTATTCCGGGAGTGATGAACCTTAAGGTTGTAGATGAAATCATAAAGGTGAAAGAGGAAGAAGCCTTTACAACAGCAAGGGAATTGGCCAAAACAGAAGGTCTTTTGATTGGTATTTCCGGAGGAGCTGCCGTTTTTGCAGCGGCGGAACTTGCAAAGGCCCCTGAAAATAAGGGGAAAAATATAGTAGTTATACTTCCGGATACCGGGGAACGCTATTTATCAACTTCGCTGTTTGAATAAAAAAAAGCCGAAAAGCAAGTTTGTTAAAAAGATGCTTTTCGGCTTTTTTGCGTATCTGATTTTATTCCTGGGTCATGCGCTTAATATAGCTTAATCCATTCTTTAATGGCTTTACAAGAAGGAGTAACAGAATCGTAATGGCAGCC
>JAVXEO010000100.1:0-4805 GCA_036658435.1 Acetivibrio sp. | reverse complement strand
CGTAGATGAAATACACAGTCGCTCATCAGGCGAATGTAAGCCCCATGCATCCGGTCCAATCGAAATTGCATCTAAGCCTGGCATTTTGGGGAATAGACACCCACATTCCAAACCACAATGAACTACCATAGTATTAATTTCATCATTAAATTCTCTATGATAAATTTCTGAAGTCAATTTTCTCAATTTGGATTCTGGATTAAATGACCAACTGGGATATTCTGCAAAGTTGTGGCATTCTCCCCCCAAGAGTTCTGCTAATGTTTTAATTTTCTGGTAAATATACTCTCGTGTTGATTCAAAAGATGCACGAATTTCATAAACAATTATAAACTTTCCATTTTCCATACGAATTTCGCCCATATTATCAGAGCTCTCAACGATACCCATTACCGCATTATTCATAGTGGAAATTCCATCCGGTGATAAAAAAAGTGCTGCTAACAGTCGTTTTACTGCTGCCGGTGACGCAGCCTTTCGATCTGTAATCATAACCTTTTCAAGTTTTATTGTAAATTCAGGTGCAACCATCTCGTATTCCCGTTTGAATGCATGCTCCATATTGTTCGTTATTTGCCTAAGCTCCTGTACTTTTTCCGGAGAAATCAGTAAAATTGCATTGGCTTCTCTGGGAAGTGCCAGTCGAAAACTACCACCAACTAATTCTTGTAAGTAAAAGGGGAAGATTCTTCGGTAGGAATATAACAAACGACCGATTAAGCTATTTGCATTACCATGCCCTTTGTTAATATCTTCCCCTGAATGGCCACCGGGTAAACCGGAAATACTCACTCTGTAACCCTCAAATGAATTTGGTGCATTACATAGATCTGACGAAAAGGTAAGTTCTACTCCCATGCCGCCACAGCTTCCTGCCAATAGCTCATGTTCTACGGCATTATCAATATTAATCAGCATTCGTGCTTTAAAACCCGAAGCATCTACCTCTTGCGCCCCGCTTAAATCTTCTTCCTCTGCTGTTGTAAACAGCACTTCAAGTGGTGGATGTGGAATATCATCTGCCTCTAATATTGTCATGGCATAAGCTACCCCTATGCCATCATCTGCCCCCAACGTTGTTTGTCCCCCCGTTGAAAGAATATCTCCATTCAACTCCAAATGAATAGGGTCTGTTTCAAAATCGTGAATTACACCCGGTGCTTTTTCACATACCATATCCATATGTGCCTGCAGCATAACGACCGGAGCTAATTCATAGCCAGCAGTAGCCGGTTTTTTTATAAAAACATTCCATTTATAATCTTGTGTCGCTTCCAGTCCTCTATCTTTTGCCCAATTAAGTAAATAATCCCCCATTTGCTTCTCTTTAAAACTCATATGTGGAATTTTACATAATTCTCCAAAATTATAAAGTACTCTGTTTTGTTCTAATAATTCTTCTAAATTTTTATAAATTTTATTTTTCATCGTAAAGCGCTCCTCCTCGAAGTACGAAAAGAGCCGCCTATAAAGTGACGGCCCTCAAGGTTGTATGTATTAGAACGGACCATACCCAATCTTAACAGCAATAATAAGAAATGCAAATGCAACAACCCACCATAAAATAAATAGCGGTAATAACCATTTAAACCATTTTCCATAAGGTATTTTAGCCATAACACATGCTGCTATAACCTCACCGCTGGTAGGTGCTAATACATCCGTAAAAGATGAGCCCATCTGGAATGCCAATACGGCTGTCTGTCTTGTTACACCTAATAAATCGGCAAGAGGTGCCATAAGTGGCATAGTAATAGCTGCCTGGCCGGAACCGGATGGAACCAGAATATTGAAAATATCCTGTATTATAAACATTCCACAGGCACTTAACGTAGCAGAAAGACCTGATAAGAGACTTGCGAGTCCATGAATAACTGTATCCATGATACTTGCATTTTCCATGATAATAATAATTGCATTACACATACCAATCATAATACATGCATATAATAAATCTCCACAGCCTTTTACAAAACTATCAGCTATCGCTCCAGCCTTAAGACCACCTGCAATGCCGCACAAAATACCGCAAATCAAGAATAAAGCCGCTAACTCATCAATATAAAAACCATATTTAATAACACCAATTACTAAAGATATAATGGTTCCCAAAAAAATCAGTAATACTATTTTGTGGCGTGTCGTCAATACAGGAATATCATTCATATCCAAATGTTGATTATATTTCAAATCCTCCTCATACACCGTACTGAGCTTAGGATTCTTTTTGATTTTCCTAGCATAAACCATAACATAAGCAATTGTTACCACCATTAATGTTACAAATAACGCCCCACGAAGGCCAATACCGGAAAATAGAGGCAGACCGGATATTCCCTGTGCTACACCGACCGTAAAAGCATTTGTCATAGCCCCGGCATATCCTGCACCGGCTGAACCAAATACAACACCTATTGCTGTAAGTGAATCAAATCCCATCGCTACACATACACCAACCACCAATGGAATAAAAGCCAGAAACTCCTCAAAGTTACCTGCAAAACAGGAACCACAGCCAAAAATAATCATACATACAGGTATCATTAAAAGCTCTTTACCATTCATTTTTTTGACTACGTTTCCCATTCCCGCATTAATTGCGCCAGTTGCATCCATAACCGCAAATGTACCGCCTATGATAAGCAAGAAAGAAATAATGCCGGTTGCACGCTGTAATCCTAATGTCAACGACTTAAAAAAATCGAACAATCCGATAGGTTGCTGCGCAATGTAATGAAAGGTTTCCGGATTTACAATTTCTCGTTCTGTAACCGGATCGAGGATTCGATCGTAAGCTCCCGCCGGTACAAGGTAAGTAGCAATTGCTGCCATGGTAATAATTATTACTAATAAAACAATTGGATTCAACGCCTGCAATTTAATTTTTTTCTTTTCCTTTGTTTTTTCGTTCACTGTAATACCTCTCTTTCCTCTCCATGTTGCCCCCTGTATAGTGATCCATTATCCGTATATGTTTCTATATTCCTATATTTCTAAAAACCTCCTTTCCTATCTTATGTTATATTACTTTTATTTTATATACACAGAGAAATTTATTTAGCTGCTTCCATTACATAATCAAACAGTTTCATAAATGCCTCCACATGACTTTCTATCTTGGTACTATCTTCTAATTTACATGCTTCTAATATAAAGCTTTCGTTTGTACGCACCATTACCTGAACGGTATCTGCTGCTTTTTCAGCTTTTACAAACCCTTCTTCCACCAATGCATCCATAAAAGTCATATCACGCTGATAAATATTCCCCTCATTTAGCATGCTTCGAATAAATCCTTTATGTTCACCCAATTCGTCAGGAAACAGTTCATAATATTGTCTAAGTACCTGACTTAATTTACTACTGTAATGTCCAAAAAACATATTATAAAAGATTTCAGGAGAAGTAAATGCTGCTTCACTGAACTTTCTATAAATCACTCGATAGGTTTCCAACGCATCCATCTCTTTTTTTATTGAATTATACAAATCTACTACATATTTTTTCAAGTGTCGTATAGAAGCAAATAGTATTAAGTGATCCAGATCTTCAAAATAATTATACAAAGTAGCACTATTATATCCGGCCACTGTAGCAATTTTTCTAATTGATAAACTATCAATTCCTTCCTCTTCCATTAATTTTTCTGTTGCTTCAATAAAGTAAATCATAATTCGTTTTTTTTTCTTGCTTATTTGATTTCCCTCTGAGTTTATATCTATGTCACCCATACTGATCTCCTTTCTTTCTGTAGATTGTATGAAATTCTACAAAAAGCTTCGAATTATATTGACAAAAAAAATGGTGCGTCCTATAATCTAATCATGTTCTATTTTCTAATCATGATTATATTATAATTGTGATTATGTGTCAAGTGTTTTTAACTTATTACTGGTATAATGTCATTTTGTCTGACAAAGGAGAATTTTTATGTCGAAATTCAAGCTTTCCGGCAGCGTTTTAGTGTTTTTAGGTGCTGTTTTTTGGAGTCTAAATGCTCCCTTTATTAAATTCCTCACTGCTGACCCACTGCTAATATGTGGCGTTCGATCTCTCATTGCCGGTCTGGCCTTAATGCCCTTCATCCGTTTAAAGCGCCTGAATTGGACACCTTGGATGCTTCTTTATATAAGCTCCTATTGTGCTCTTTGCATCAGTATTATTTTAGCGCTTTCCAAAACCTCCGCAACCATTGCAATTGGAATGCAATATACCTCTACGATCTGGCTTTTTTTAGCTACAATCATTGCAAGCAGGCATTTTAATAAGAAATCTTTTTTACCAGTCTGCCTGATTTTTTTTGGTGTCATATGTTTTATGTGTTCCGGCAGTTCCCATAGCAGTAGCCAGGGCAATTTGATTGCCTTAATGGAAGGCGTATTTTTTGCATGTATGAGTGTTGGAGCCAAGAAATCAGCCGGTGATAATGCATTGGGGCTAACGGCTATTGCCAATTTATTCACCGGGGTTTTTATTTTCATTGCTTTTCCGCATACAATAACGCTTTTAGATACTTTGGGCGGTCAGGACTGGCTTATTCTATTCGTTCTAGGTGTTGTACAAATAGGTGCAGGGTACGCCTGTTATAATATTGGTATCCAAAAAATCACTGCGCAAAAAGCTTCTATTATTGCTTTATGGGAAATGATTTTAGGTCCTTTATGGGTTGCTCTCTTTTTAAAAGAATATCCCACCCCATTAGTACTGACCGGCTTCTGTATTATTTTACTCGGTATGCTGTTAGATGCTAAATTGAATGCTTAATATTTATTAACCTTTTCTAAAGTACCTTGAAGTCTTTTCCA
>JAVXEO010000099.1:0-4900 GCA_036658435.1 Acetivibrio sp. | reverse complement strand
GATATTTAAGAGCACTGTGATAGTCTGCATTTAGAAAAGAAATAGAAAAAGAATTTGACTGGTCAATAAGCTCACGGGTATAGCGGCTGTCACGGACTACAATATAGGCAACATCTTTTCCCCACATAACGCCTAGTCCGCCCCATGAGGCTGTCATGGCATTCGTTTTTCCTTCCGATTCTGCAGTGATTAACATCCACTCTTTTCCAATCATGCGAAAGGGACTAAAATCAAAAAGGTCAGATGGTATTGGTTGAAAGGTATGCATAAAAAAACCTCCTTATTTTTATGTTACCTTTAGTATATGCAATCTGGGAAATAGATGCAAGGTTATTTTTATGGATGAAATTATATAAAAATTTAATAAAGTAAAATGGAAAAATGTGTTACAATTATTTTAGCAAATAAATGGATAGCGAAGGAAAGGCATAGATATTTTATGAAAGAAAGAATAGGATATAATGATGCAAAATTATGGCAAATTGCTTTCTTTTCCTTGAACAATGCAGCAACTAATTTATTTATGGCAATGATGACTTATGTAGCATATTATGCAAATGGAGCTGCAGGTATGAGTGTGGTTGTCGCGTCTTTTGTTCTTACGGGGCTGCATGTTTTTGATGGAATCACGGATCCAATAGCCGGATTTCTTTTAGACAGAATGAACGGAAGATTTGGAAAATTCAGACCTTTTATGCTGCTGGGAAACATAACAATGGGTGTGAGCTGCCTGGCATTGTTTTTTTTCACCCATCATATGCCCTATTTTTTCAGAATTCCTTATTTCATACTGATATATGCATGCTTTGTCATAGGGTTTACGCTACAAAGTGTAGTAGGAAAATCAGGGCAGACAGTCATTACAAACAATCCGGATATACGCCCCATTTTTGCCTATTTTGATTCACTCTTTACAATGGCCTCCTATGGAGGAATTGCCCTATACGTGTCCATCTATTTGGTCCCTAAATATGGAGGTTTTAAGAAAGTAGAAGTATTTGAAGAACTATGTATTACGGTTGTGTCATTAGCAGCGGTGGCAACCATTTTTGCAATCCTTGGAATTTGGGAAAAGGACACGCCCCTTTTTTTCGAAAATAAGAAACAAAAAGAAAAAATACACATAAGAGATTATTTTGAAATCATGCGTTACAACAAGCCCATTAGGATGCTTATTATAGCAGCATGTACCGACCGCTTTGCAGCCGCGGTATACGGACATGCAACGGTAGGTGTTATGCTTTATGGAATCTTAATGAATGACTATAAAATAGCAGGATTAATTGGAATTGTAACAGCAATTCCTACTTTAGTAGTGGTAACATTTGGTATAAAAGTGGCACAATGGCGCGGACAAAAGAAAGCAATGGTATATTTTACAGTGGGTGCAATTATACTCCAGATTCCCATGATATTTCTATTATTATCGAAGAATGTTGCAAAGATTCACTTTTCTTTTCATGGGATGAATGGAATTACATGGAGCTTCTTCTTTATTTTTGTCTTGTTAAATGGATGTAAAGCCATCACCAACAATATGGTAACACCAATGATTGCAGACTGCACCGATTATGAAGTTTACCGAAGTGGAAAGTATGTTCCGGGACTAATGGGAGCTTTATTTTCCTTTGTAGACAAAATATTTCAAGCCTTTGGTACGGCTTTTGTAGGAATTGTATTAACCATATTAGGATTTAGTAAAGAATTGCCACAGGTTGGAGATTCCGCAAGCGAACGTATCCGAGGGATTACTATTTTTATGTATTGTATAATTCCCATGATAGGATGGGCATGTACACTTTTAGCAATGAAATTTTATAAGCTGGATAAAGGAAAAATGAAAGAAATAAATGAGAACAGAAATTGATGCAATCATAAAATGAATGTGCTATAATTCTAATATGAGAAAACAACACTAGGAGGAATAAAAAATGAGTGGAATGTTTGATGTAGACGGAGGACTGATGGGAACACTGGGAAAGATTACGGATGTTATTATTCTGAGTGTGCTTTTTTTGGTATTTTCCATTCCAATTGTTACAATGGGAGCATCTTTTACGGCATTGTATTATACGGCAGTAAAATGTATCCGAAGAGGAAGAGGCTATATTTTTAAAAGCTTTTGGAAATCCTTTCGGGAAAACTTTAAAAATGGTACGATTCTGTGGCTGATTATGTTGATTATAGTGAGCCTTTTGGCTTTGAATTTTAGATTTTGCAGCCAGGTAATTGGTGGAACCACAGGACTTGTTTTTAGCTGTATCTATGGAATGATGGCATTTACATTTTTGCTTTTTGGCATTTATATATTTCCGCTTTTGTCAAGATTTAATATAAGCAAGAAAAAGATTATTTCTAATGGCTTTTTAATGGCTATTAAACATTTACCATATAGCTTTTTAATGGTAATATTTGTAGTGGTTAGTATTTGGGCAACTACACTGATACCACCACTAATCATTATTCTTCCTGCAGGAGGCGCACTTTTACTATCACTCCCTATGGAGAGAATATTAAAAAAATACACACCGGCTTCCGGTGATGGTAAAACAGATGAGTGGTATTTAGAATAAAAATAAGGGGGATATCTGTATGGACACAGAATTATTGTATGAAAAAATGGACTGGGCAAGAATTGAGGCGGTTGTATATTCGGAGGAAGACCAGCCGATTGATTTTTTAGGTGCGCATAAGCAGACAGACGGAATATTGATTCAGGCTTTTTTCCCGGATGCATTAAGTGTGGAAGTGAAAGAAATTTCATCTGGTAAAGTTTATCAAATGGAAATGGAAGACGAGGCCGGCTTTTTTGCAGCCTTTGTTTCAAAAAAGAAGATGCCTGAATATGTGTACGTAATTACTTATAAGGATGGCGTGCAAGTTGAAAAGAAAGAGTTATATGGGTATGAACCACTCATAGATGCAATGGACCAGCAGAACTTTGAGAGTGGGATTTATTATGATGTATATGAAAAGATGGGTGCTCATCCCATGAAGCGAAAGGATGTAAGTGGAGTAAACTTTGCAGTCTGGGCACCAAATGCAATACGTGTTAGCGTAGTAGGTGATTTTAACTTATGGGATGGAAGAATCAATCAAATGCAGCGTCTTGGTCAATCCGGAATTTTTGAAATATTCGTTCCGGAGGTAGAGCCGGGAATGATATATAAGTATGAAATTAAACTAAAAAACGGGCTTAGTATTTTAAAAGCGGATCCTTATGCATTTTATGCAGAAAAAAGACCGAATAATGCAAGCATTGTCTGTGATTTGGATACCTACAAATGGAAAGACAGTTTGTGGATGAAAAACCGCAAAAAGAAAAATTTCTTAAAAGAGCCAATTTCCATTTATGAATTGCATATTGGTTCTTGGAAAAAACCTAAAATTGAAGGTCTGGAATTAGAGGAGACTTTTTACAACTATAGAGAACTGGCTCCTTTGCTGGCTGATTATATAAAAGATATGGGATATACACATATTGAACTTTTACCGGTGATGGAACATCCGTTTGATGGCTCTTGGGGGTATCAGGTGACCGGTTTTTATGCAGCAACTGCCAGATATGGAACACCGGAAGATTTTATGTATTTTATGGATTATATGCACCAGAAGGAAATAGGAGTTATTCTTGACTGGGTACCGGCACATTTTCCGAAAGATGCTTTTGGACTGGCTTGTTTTGATGGAACCTGCCTGTATGAAAATGCGGATCCACGAAGAGGAACTCATCCACATTGGGGAACCTTAATTTTTGATTATGGAAAACCACAGGTATCTAATTTTTTATTATCCAATACTATATTTTGGATTGAAAAGTATCATGTAGATGGAATTCGAATGGATGCGGTAGCTTCTATGCTATATTTAGATTATGGAAAAGAAGAGGGAGAGTGGCTTCCTAACATTTATGGTGGAAATGAAAATCTGGAAGCTATTGAATTTCTAAAACATGTAAATTCTATTTTAAAGAAACGGGAAGATGGAAGCTTGGTTATTGCAGAAGAATCAACCTCGTGGCCTATGATTACGAAAAAGGTAGATGAGGGTGGACTAGGTTTCGATTTTAAATGGAACATGGGATGGATGAATGATTTCATAGACTATATGAAGACGGATCCGCTCTTTCGCAGCGGAAAGCATGGAGAACTTACATTTAGTATGATTTATGCTTACAGTGAGAACTTTGTTCTGGTATTATCACATGATGAAGTAGTTCATGGAAAAGGTTCGATGATTGAAAAAATGCCGGGAACTCTTGAGGAAAAATTTGCTAATCTTAGGGTAGCCTACGGTTTTATGATGACACATCCAGGAAAAAAATTATTGTTTATGGGACAGGATTTTGCCCAAATTTCAGAATGGAACGAGAAAAAAGAACTGGACTGGTTATTGCTGGAGCAAAATGAAAACCATCAGAAAATGCAGTCTTATGTTAGAGCTTTGAATCATTTATATGGGAATTATCCGGCACTGTATCAGCTCGATTATGATGAAGAAGGATTTGAATGGTTAAGTAGTCTGGATGGTGAGAATAGTGTAGTTTCTTTTCTACGAAGAAGCAAAGACAAAAAAGATGATTTAATGGTTGTTTGCAATTTTACACCGGTTTTACGCAAGGACTTCAGGCTAGGTGTACCTTATGCCGGAAAGTATAAAGAAATATTTAATAGTGATTCTGTAGAATTTGGTGGTCAGGGGAATGGGAATTCTCGAGTAAAAATAGCGAAAAAGCTTTCTTGGGATGGAAGGGATCATTCCGTCCAGATTACACTTCCGGGACTTGCAGTTTGTGTATTTTCATGTACGCCGGAAGAAAAAAAGACAGTAGAAAAGAAAGCCACAGATAAGAAAGCTATAGAAAAGAAAGCTACAGAAAAGAAAGCTACAGAAAAGAAAG
>JAVXEO010000098.1:0-4963 GCA_036658435.1 Acetivibrio sp. | reverse complement strand
ATTACCATAAATGTCAAGGCTTGTCAAGTACCTGAACGGATTTTTTACCTTGTTTCATCAGCTGTTCTACCCTGTCTATCTCCGGTGGTTTGGTTCCCTGGGTCTCCACCGCACCTGCAGAAACGGCCATGGCAAATGAAATAAGCTTCTTTTGATCCATGTTTTTTTCCAATCCATATGCAAATGCAGCCACCATAGCGTCCCCTGCCCCTACGGAAGAGTTCTCCTTAATTTTAAGAGCCGGCGCTTGAACTATTTGCCCTTTTATAAGAAAAACAGCCCCTTCTTTTCCTCTGGAAATCAAAACATTCTCAATTCCTTTTTGTTGTAAGCAAATTCCCATTTTTAGAATATCCTTTGAAATAGATGGCTCTGTCTTTGCAAAATACTGTTCTAACTCAAACTGATTGGGCTTTATTATGTCCGGAATTCCTTTGATTCCCTCTTCCAGCAAACTTCCATCCGCATCTAGGAAAACTTTAGCTCCCTTTTTCTTTACCATTTCTATGATTTCACGATACATTGTTTTATCCACACCTTTTGGCACACTCCCCGCAAGTATAAATAAGGTGTTCTCCCCTGCCAGCAGGCACAGTTTTTCCATTAGTTTGTTTTTTTCATTTTGAAATATTTCCGGTCCCTGTTCATTTAATTCGGTTAGGGTTCCCTCTCTGTCTATGATCTTTATATTGGTTCGGGTTTCCCCTTCTACATATATAAAATCGGTTCGTATCCCCTTCTTTTTCAAAGACTCCTCTATCCTCATTCCTGTACTTCCAGCAAGAAATCCGGTAGCAATGGTTTCACCCCCAAGTACATGAATTGTTTTGGATACATTAATTCCTTTTCCTCCCGGATCCAGAACTGTCTTTTCTATGCGGTTTAATCGTCCTGTCCTCAATTCCTGTAAAAAAATTGTCTTATCCATAGCCGGATTCATGGTAACCGTAACGATCATTTTTATAAACACCTTCCTTTTAAAAAAGACCGAACTGCAGCGATGCAATTCGGTCTCTTTTATTCTTAAAATTAGTATCTAGATGTATTTACTCGAATACCAGGTCCCATTGTGTTGGTAAGGATAACACTTTTTAAGTATTGTCCTTTCGCAGCAGATGGTTTTGCTTTCATAATCGCTCCCATAAGAGTGCTAAAGTTTTCATTTAACTTCTCTTCTGTGAAAGATGCTTTTCCAACCGGCACATGAATAATATTTGTTTTATCTAGTCTATATTCGATTTTACCTGCTTTAATATCCTTTACAGCTTTTGTAACATCCATTGTAACAGTACCTGCTTTTGGGTTCGGCATTAAGCCTTTTGGCCCGAGTACACGTCCTAAACGTCCAACAACACCCATCATATCAGGCGTAGCTACTACTACGTCAAATTCAAACCATCCTTCGTTCTGGATCTTAGGAATTAATTCCTCGCCACCTACAAAGTCTGCTCCTGCAGCTTCTGCTTCGTTTACTTTATCACCTTTTGCAAATACGAGAACGCGAACCTTTTTACCTGTACCGTGTGGTAAAACAACCGCTCCACGTACCTGCTGATCTGCGTGACGTCCATCAACGCCAAGTCTGATATGCGCTTCTACTGTTTCATCGAATTTTGCAACAGCTGTTTTCTTTATTAGACTGATTGCTTCTTCAGAGTCATATTGAGTGGCTCTGTCAAAAAGCTTTGCAGCTTCTAAATATTTTTTTCCTCTTTTCATTCTTAAAACCTCCTGTGGTATTATCGGGATAATGTCTCAATAGCAAGACCATTCCTCCCACTATTAACGAACATCGAAATCTACTCTTTTTTTATTTGCGAAAAACTGAATTCTCTTAGTTTATTTACTTATTTATTTCGTATATTTTTTCTAATTAATCTTCTACTGTGATTCCCATACTTCTTGCAGTACCGGCAACCATGCTCATAGCTGTTTCAACGCTGCTTGCATTCAAATCCGGCATCTTAAGTTCTGCGATCTTTTGAAGTTCCGCTTTGCTTATCGTTGCAACTTTTGTCTTATTCGGAACACCGGAACCTGACTTTAAATTACAAGCTTTTTTTAATAGTACTGCTGCAGGAGGAGTCTTTGTAACAAAACTAAAGCTTCTGTCTGCATATACTGTAATAACGACAGGAATAATCATTCCTTCTTGATTTGCTGTTCTAGCATTAAATTCTTTTGTAAACTGAACAATATTTACACCATGCTGTCCCAAAGCAGGACCAACCGGTGGAGCCGGTGTCGCTTTTGCAGCAGGAATTTGTAATTTGATATAACCTTCAACTTTTTTTGCCATTATAGTAACCTCTTTTCCACTTACTCTTTTTTAATATCCAAGAAACCAATTTCAACCGGTGTCTCGCGTCCAAACATATCAATATTAATAATAACAAACTGTTTCTCGTGATTAATGGATTTGATAATGCCTGCTGTGTTTTCCCAAACACCGGAAGTAACAACAACTGTATCTCCAACTTCAAAATTCCCGGACGTATTGTCCACTTCGTTGTTAAGACCCATGTTAACCATTTCTTCTTCTGTCAAAGGAACCGGTTTGGATCCTGGACCAACAAAGCCGGTAACGCCTCTGGTATTTCGAACAACATACCATGTATCGTCATTCATTACCATGTTAATTAAAACGTATGCCGGAAACATTTTCTTTTGAACCTGTTTTTTTGCACCATTTTTAACTTCTATAACATTCTGCATAGGAACGGATACTTCCAATATCTGATCTTGAAGTTTTCTATTTTCAATTGTTTTCTCAATGTTAGCTTTTACCTTATTCTCATATCCTGAATAAGTATGAACCACATACCAATTTGCTTCTGACATATTATCACCTTTATCCTATTTTAAGAATTTTATCAACACCAAACTTTATTCCTAAGTCTATTACCGAAATAACAATTCCTAATATTACGGATATAGCAACAACCGCAACCGATTGTTTTGCAAGGTATTCCTTGTCAGGCCAAATAATCTTTTTAAACTCAGATTTGATACCTTTAAAAAAGCTTTTTTTCACTGCTTTTTCACTTGTAGTTCCAGTATCTCCCATATCTTCTCTTCCTTTCACGCATTCTACAATACATTATTTTGTTTCTTTGTGTAATGTATGAGTTTTGCAGAATTTACAATATTTCTTAGTTTCCATTCTGTCCGGATGTGTTTTCTTTTCTTTTGTCATGTTATAGTTCCGTTGTTTGCATTCTGTACATGCTAGTGTGATTTTTACACGCACGGCTGCCACCTCCAATTGCTTAAATTTTTTTCAGTTTTTTAGGCATAAAAAAAAGACCTATTTCATCTCGCCCACTCACTATAGCATAATATTTTCACTTCGTCAAGCACTTTTCTATCGACACTTTGCATATCTAGGAGTATACTTAACTTAGATTCATTGATATCTTTTTAGAAAGGAGAATTTCTATGATTTCTGCTGTTTATAACCATTTGGCTGCAGATTATATGCGGCGCTCACCTATTGTGTCCCATAATATTCATAAACGCAGTGAATTACGCAGTATTTATAATTCCATTCTTAAACTAAATAAGAGTTCTCCTTTATATAAGGTAGACTTAACCAGTAAGAATCAAAACTTTGCTTTAGGCATCAAAGATCTGTCCATTCAACTTTCCGATACGTTAGCTTCCCTGTCTGTGGATGCAGCTTCGGATAAAAAGGACTCCGTATTTAAGTTGTTAAAGGTCTATACCAGTGATGCTTCTGCTTGTGATGTTTCTTTATTAAACCAGGATCGTGAATCCTATCCGGATGGGTTTTCATTGCAAATAGAGTCTCTTGCCACAAAACAGATTAATGCCAGCACTCCCGTTCCTCGAAATTATAAGAACCCCTTTCCCGGCAATTATTCCTTTACTATTTCGGTGGAAGATACGGCTTATGAATTCCAGTATCATATAAAAGAGGGTTCTTCTAATGAAGAGACTCTTACAAAGCTTTCTTCCTTTATTAATCAGTCTGCTATTGGAGTCAGCTGCCAAACTTCCTATCTGGAGAATAATGAGATACAGATGCAGCTAAGTTCTCTTGATACCGGCACCACCGGTGGACCCATTTTTAAGGTAGAGGATTCTTCTGCTCCTAGTTCCGCCCCCGGCCTTATTACCTATTACGGGCTTGGACAGGTCAAACAGAATGCACAAAATGCGGTTTTCCAAATTAATGGAGAAAAAAAAGAAACCTTATCCAATCAGATTGTCTTAAATCAGGCACTTAAAGTTGACCTAAAGTCACCTGCCTCCCCGTTGTTTCGTGTTGATTATCTGCCGGATAGTGCTGCCATCCTATCTCAAATAAAAGAATTTCAAACCGGGTATAACCAGATTGTTGACCTTACAAACGCTTATGATTCCATACAGGGTGGGTCAAAGAAGCTATTACGGCAGTTAAGCTCTACCGCACTTCCCTATAAAAACGAGTTAGAATCGGCAGGCATTACCTTTAACCGGGCCGGACAGATGGTAATTGATGATTATCTAGCCGCTGAGTCCATTGAATCCCACGAAATGGATCCTCTTTTTTCAAAAAACAGCTATTTGGGAAAAGTTCTCCGCCAAACCGCTTCTATTATTATTAACCCTATGGAATATGTGGATAAGACCCTGATTACCTACCCCAACTTCTCAAAGCCCGGAACCATGCAGCCATATGTCACTTCCATCTATAATGGTATGCTCTTTAATTATTATTGCTGATGACTATCTGTATTCTTCAGATAGTCATTTGGCGTAATTCCCCTGGCAAATTCCGTTGGTGATATTCCCACTGCTTTTTTAAAGATACGGCTAAAATAATTGGGGTCGTTGTAACCTACTACATAACATACCTCTTTCACGGTCTTTCCTCCTTCTGCAAGAAGTCGTTTTGCTGTCAGTCAGCAAATTATAATTCCAACCTACTGTAACTTTACCGCTAATTAAATTCTCTTCT
>JAVXEO010000097.1:0-5022 GCA_036658435.1 Acetivibrio sp. | reverse complement strand
CCGGTAAGCATATCCCGTTCTGCACGAAATACTACTTCTTCCATCGTTTTACTTATTAGTTCCTGATGCCGCATTTCCTCTGAGATATCCGTCAATACCGCATGAAAAATTGCATTTCCATGATTCTCTCTAAATTTAACCGCAGATAGACTAATCCAGCATATTTCTTTATTTTTCATAACTAATCGAATTCTACATTTTATAGGTTTGTCTCTTTTTATAGATCTTGCAATCTCTTCTTTTAATTTATCCCTGTCTTCTTCCAAAACAAAAGAAAGTACATCACGGTTCTGCATTTCCTTTTTTCTATGTTGCAAAAGATCACATAAGGCATCGTTATAATAAAGACATTGAATGGTTTCCGCCACTTCAAATATTCCAATTCCACCGGGAACGGTGTCAATAAGCGAATTAAGTCTCTCCTTTGTTTCTTTAAGATTCTTTTCGATTTTTTGTCTTTCTAAAATGGACTTTTGTGCAATGTTACGAACTCTTCTTGATACTAGTTTAGGGTTATAAGGTTTAAGAATAAAATCGTCTGCACCCAGATCCAATGCCTTAATTTCATTCTCGTCTTCACCTTGTTGTGTATTTATAATCACCGGTATTTTTGCAAATCTACTATTTTGCTTTATTTTTTCCAAAAATTCCAATCCATTCATTTTGGGCATCATAAGATCCAGAAGAATAATATCAATATCCATTCTCTTCTTCATTACTCTCAATGCTGTTATTCCATTGTCCGCTTCTACGGTTTCATATTCTTTTTCAAATATGTTCTTTAGTATCACACGGTTTACTTCCATATCGTCTACAATCAGCATTACTAATTTATCTTTCATATGCATCTCCCGGTTCTGTAAATGCCAGATTACCCATTCCATGTAAATTATTTATTTCTTCTATTATAACACGTAAGGTCGGTTTAAAAAACCCTATTTTGTTATATTTAATTTATTTTTTTGATTTTCGTTTCTTTTTTTTTAGATTTTTCTTTTTTTGTGTAGTTTTGAGGTGTCTGATGGATGTTTCTTAGATTTTACTTTCTAGACTTTACTTTCTATAAATTGATATTCAAAAAAAGTTGACAAACTTCATATTGAAATTCGTCAACTTATTTTATGCGGGAAATGGGACTTGAACCCACACGCTCATACAAGCACATGAACCTGAATCATGCCTGTCTGCCAATTCCAGCACTCCCGCATCTGTCACAAAGACTTAATCAGTATACCAGAGTTTTTTTTCTTTTGCAAGTTTATTTTTCAAATTTATTTTGAGACTCCTGCATAAATTCTTCAAACTCCAGCAATGGCATTGGTTTTGCATAATAATATCCCTGTACCATATCGCAAGAAATATCTTTTAAAAAGTCCGTCTGTATTCGGGTTTCAATTCCTTCTGAAATTACTTTCATATCCAATTTTTTTGCCATTTGAATAATACTGGAAACAATAATCTGTTCTTCCTTTTGCATGTCTCCATGAGAGAAGAATTCTTTATCTAATTTAATCACATCCGTTGCCATATCCTTTAGCAGGGTCAGAGAAGAATATCCGGCACCAAAATCATCAATAGAAACACTGAATCCATAATCCCGCAGCTCTTTCATCACCGCAATCGTATTCGTTGTATCATTTACAAATACACTTTCCGTCAGTTCCAATTCAATATATTTTGGTGGTATGGAATATCGGTTCACCAGATCTTTAATCTTTTCTACAAAACTATCCTCATTCAAATGAATACGGGAAACATTAATAGAAATGGGTGTCACCGTAATTCCCTTGTCCATCCATTGGCGAATAATCTTACATACTTCCTCGTATACATAAAAATCTAATTTAACAACAAAACCATTTTTTTCAAACAAAGGAATAAAATCATTGGGAGGTATAATCTCTCCGTTTGAACGTTTCCAACGGACAAGCGCCTCTGCTCCCGCAAGATTTTCTTCTTTCAAAGAAATTTTGGGCTGTAAATAAACCAGAAATTCTCTGTTTTTTAATGCATCTTCCATTTCAAAAGAAATCTCCTGCTCCTTTTTTATCTTTGTTTCCATTTCCTCATCATAGAAAATACAAGCTGCAGCTGAACTGGTTTTTGCACTTTTTCTCGCAACATTTGCATTATCCAGGGCGGTACTAATATCATAATCTCCCTCTTTTAGCAAATAAACTCCGGTTATTACAACCAAGTTCGTTGCAATGTGTTTTCTTTTCTGAATTAAGTGAAATGCTTCTCCTAATTCCAACACTCTTTTTTCCAAATTTAACTTTTCTGTGTAGGGAACCAGAGCCACAAAATTATCTGCAGAAACCCGTCCCGCCAGGGAATTCTCCGGCATAGCCTTTGTAATAGCCAGTGCAAAATCATACAAAATACGATCTCCAAACTGATATCCGTACAAATCATTGATAAACTTAAAGTTTCCAATGTCACTGTAAATAATTGCAAATTTTTCATTTTCATTCTGTATTTTTTCCAGTGCATCTACTTTAAACTTATGAAGCGTTGACATCCCAGTAAGTGCATCATAATTCTTCATATGATCCAGTCTTTCCTGAATCTTTTCACTTAATTTTAGTCGAAACAAATGAAAGGAAATGATTCTTGCAACGGAAACAATTCCTTCCTTTTCTTCTTCCAGCCATTCCACACCGGGTTCACTTTTTCCAATGGAAAGCATCCCTTTAAATTTACCCTCTTCATAAAATGCAGCCTGAATATAGGAATACTTGGTATTGCTTTTTACGCAAAGTCCATTTTTGGAGAATTCTTCCTTTACTTTCAGGAAATTGTTTTGGCTTTCATCCAAGCAGATTTGTTCATTGAGCCCGTTTTTACAAAATTCATAGGTCTTGGTCAGCCTTTTTTCCCCTTTTACTTTTTCATGGATTGCAACATAATCTGCCTTGTATTCTTTGGAAATTTTTTCTAAAAGTATCTGAATTGCACTGTACGCATCCTTTGTTGTATCCAACAAATCCTGTACATAGTTGGTGAGTTTCTGGCAAAAGGCACTGGTGGGTTTTGAATTTTCTGCCTCTTTATCCATGAAATGCGCTCTGGGATAACCATATCTTTTCTTGTCCATAAGGTTAACCAGATTTGCATCATATACTCTTACGCTTCCATCCCCCTCTAACTTTGCCTGATACAGGCTGGCTGCTGCCTTTAAAAAAAGTTCTTCGTAAGAATCCCCATCCATAGGATAGCGGGAAATTCCCATACAAGCCGTAATGAGGTCATCTCCCTTTCCTCCTGCATAAACTTTCTTTAATTCCAAATCGATATTTCGGATCTGTGTTTTAATGGGAGCTACTTCTATATTTTTTACACAGACTGCAAACTCATCTTCTCCGATTCTTCCAATAATGGAGTCCATAGGAAATACATGTTTAATACATTCTGCAATATTGGTTAATACCGTATCTCCAAATAGACGCCCTATATTGTTATTAATTCGTTTAAAGTCATCAATGTCAATTAAAAATAAAGCCCCTTCTTTATTTTTGCTTTCTGTTTTAAAAAATAAGTCCGTATATTCTTTCATATACTGTGTATTATAAAACTTAGTCAGTGGGTCTAATTGGCTCTGTTCCTTTAACCATGCAATTTTTTTATGATTGTTATCGTCATCATTGATACATCCAATCACCTGATTTTTCCCGTTTTTTTCCTCTATAATTGCCGTTTTCACACGGCACCATCTGTAATCCCCTTCTTCTCCAAGAAAACGGGCCTCTATTTCTCCGTCTCTTGAACCCATTAGAAGTTCTTCCAATCTTGGATAATCTTCATAAAAGATTCTGGTTTCTTTTATAAAAATATCCTCTTTCAATTCTGCTACCAAACCACTCAATCTTGAAAAGGTTTCATTCTTAGCAAACATAACCAATGCAGATTCCCTATCATACTCAAAAAAGCAGTTGGTATTTAGTTGTAAAAACAGGCTAAATTTTTCACGTTCCTTGTAAAGCTCCCATTGCAGCTTTTCGATTTTTTCATATTCACTCTGGCTCATTTTATGTACTCCTATGTTCCCCAAAATATTCTCCTTATTTCGTTCGCCTACCCTCATACCTTCCCATTATAGCACTAGGTTTTTCTGATTTCAATTGCCTTACGTCCATTTTGAAAAATTAATCAAAATAAGACAAAATTATTACAAGTTCCGTATTTTAACAAATAGAAACTTTTGTTTTATTTACAAATAGAAATTTTTGTTTTATTTACAAATAGAAACTTTTGTTTTATTTTCTTGACATTCCTTTTCATTCTTGCTATATTAACTATTGTCGAAAAAAATATTTCGCTAGGGGCGCCTACGGCTGAGAGATGTGAAAGCATCAACCCTTATCACTTGACCCGGATAATACCGGCGTAAGGAAGCAACCGAACTGGCTCCTCCTGCGCATATACCTAGGGAGGATTTTTTTTATGAAAGATTTACTGTTTCAAACCGTCGAAGGAGAACTTGGCTTTACCACTGCAGGATACCTTGCATTTATACTGCTGATTGCCGCATTTATTGTTGCTGCTGTTCTTCTTACCAAAAAAACAAAAGATGAGGCTTCTACTAAAAAATTTGATACGAAGCAGCTTGTATTTTGTGCTGTTTCCGTAGCACTTGCTATGGTAACCTCCATGATTCCACTGTATAGTTTCCCATTTGGTGGATCTGTAACCTTATTTAGTATGTTTTTTATCTGCTTTATTGGTTATCTTTATGGTCCCAGTGCTGGTATTTGTACCGGATTTGCCTATGGTCTTTTACAGTTAGTAATAAAACCATATATTTATTTTCCATTGCAGGTACTTGTTGATTATCCACTTGCCTTTGGAGCTCTTGGACTTTCCGGATTTTTTTGGAAAAAGAAAAATGGTTTATTAAAAGGATATGTTGCCGGAATTTTAGGACGCTATGTCTTCTCTGTACTTTCCGGATGGCTTTTCTTTGGCCAATATGCATGGGAGGGATGGAATCCACTTCCTTACGCTCTGGCCTATAATGGTGCC
>JAVXEO010000096.1:0-5149 GCA_036658435.1 Acetivibrio sp. | reverse complement strand
TCTCTTTACTTGGAAACCATGAATATATGTTTTTGCAGTGTGTGAGAAGTCTTCCATTAGAAGCAGATATTGACAGTTTCATGCTTTATTATGAAGAACAGGATTTTTTAAATCTTGCTGCATGGATGCAGGATGGAGGGAGAATTACATTTGAGCAATATTTGGCACTTACTCCTGATGACAAAGAAGCAATTTTGGACTACCTGTTGGAATTGCCGATTTATGATAAGCTTGTATTGAGGGAAAAAAATTATTTATTTACGCATAGTGGTCTGCGCAATTTCAGTACGACACTTTCCCTTGAGGACTACAGTGCACAAGATTTTTTGTTTGATCGACCAGATATTCAAAATACTTATTTTGAGGATCGAATGTTAATTTTTGGACATACACCAACCTTTTATTATCAAGGGCAGCCACAGGGGGAGATATTCAAGGCAAAAACTTTTATCAATTTGGATTGTGGCTGTGTTTTCCCGGAAAAGGGCGGGCGACTTGGTTGTTTGTGTCTTGACGATAATCGATGTTTTTATATATAAATCTAGAAGGTGCAAAATAATCTGTGGGAGTTAAGAAAAATAATTTACTTAAGGATTGCAGATATATTGGAAGAAAGCAACATATAGGTTCTGTTTCTCATAAAAAGCACAGTTGCTATTTAAATATAGAAATGATATGATAAGGTCGTTAAAAACAAAAGAATAAATGAAAAGAAACGATAAGAAAATATGAACCAGATAATAAAAAAATTACAGATAAGCATCTGCCTTCCGTGGGTGCTTTTTTCAAGAAAAGACAAGCATGGTATTGGATTCCAACCATACTAATTATGAGTGCTATTTTTTCCTTTTCACACCAGCCATCCAATGAGTCCGGGAAGTTAAGCGGAGGAATATCCTACCAGATTGTTTCCCTTGTAAATAATATAACACATCAAAACTGGTCCAAGGAAATCTGTCAGATAAAAGCAGAAAAAATAGAACATCCTATTAGAAAAGCAGCCCACATGATGGAATATGGAATCCTATGCATTAGTGTTTTATTTGCAGAAGGATAGGTTGGAGTGTGATTTATAATTATGAAGCCGGAAGACAGAATAGAGAGCATAAAAGGAATTGGAGAGAAGACTGCGCTGCTCTTTCATAAAGTAAATGTATTTACTGTGGAAGATTTATTAGAGTATTATCCGAGAGGATATGAAGCCTATGAAGAACTTATGCCCATACAGAGTCTGAAAGAAGGTATGGTTGCGGCCGTGGAGGTAAGCTTGGTTATGCTACCCCAGTTAAAGAAGGTTAAAAAATTAAATATTCTTTCCTGCAGGGTGAGAGACTACAGTGGGGATATGATGGTAACTTGGTTTAATATGCCCTTTCTTAAAAATACATTAAAATTGGGAGTTAAGTATATCATAAGAGGACGTATTACAAGGAAAAACGCCATGTATGTAATGGAACAACCACAAATTTTATCAAAAGAAGAATTTTTTAATAAGCTCCATGAGCTACAGCCTATTTATGCATTAACAACAGGTCTTACCAACAATATGGTAACAAAATTCATGGCAAAGATGCTGAAAGAAACAGATTTGAATGAAGATTTCTTACCTTTAGAGATTCGAAAAAAATATCATTTGGAGGAATACAAATGGTCCGTTCGAGAAGTCCATTTTCCTAAAAATCAGGAGAGAATGCAAAGAGCCAGAAGAAGAATTGTATTTGATGAATTTTTCTTATTTAATTTGGCAATACAACAATTAAAAAAAGAACGGAACAAAAAACAAAGTCGTTTTGTATGGAAAAAGGAAAAAGAATGCTGTGAATTTTTAGAAAATTTGCCATATCAGCTTACCAATGCCCAACTTAGAGTATGGAAAGAAATAGAAGGAGACTTTGCAAGTGGAAATATTATGAACCGATTGATACAGGGAGATGTGGGCTCGGGAAAAACAGTACTTGCGGCACTGGCGCTTTTAATGGCTGCAAAGAATCACGCACAGGGAGCAATTATGGTACCAACGGAAGTCCTTGCAAAGCAGCACTTTGAAACGTTATCTTCTTTGCTTACCCCCTTCGGAGTGCGTTTGTGTCTTTTAACTGGATCCTTGACCGGAAAAGAAAAACGCAGCTGCTATCAATCCATTGAAGAACATAAGGTAGATATTATAATAGGAACCCATGCTTTAATTCAGGAAAAAGTAAAATATCATCAATTAGGACTGGTTATTACCGATGAACAGCATCGATTCGGCGTAAAGCAAAGAGAAGCCTTATCCGGAAAAGGTGAGGAACCACATATTTTGGTTATGAGTGCAACTCCAATACCACGAACCCTGGCTATTATTTTGTATGGTGATTTGGATTTATCTGTGATTGATGAATTGCCTGCTGAGAGACTTCCTATAAAAAACTGTGTAGTAAATACAAATTATCGGGCAACGGCTTATCATTTTATAGAAAAAGAAGTAAGAAAGGGAAGACAAGTCTATATTATTTGTCCCATGGTAGAAGAAAGTGAAAATTTAGAAGCGGAGAATGTAACCGATTATACCGAAAAATTAAGACAGAGCGTAGCACCCTCAATAAGCATAGAGTATCTCCACGGGAAGATGAAAGCGAAAGAAAAAAATGAGATTATGGAAGGGTTTGCAAGTGGAAAAACGTCGATTCTTGTCTCTACTACGGTTGTGGAAGTTGGGGTAAATGTTCCGAATGCTTCGGTAATGATGATTGAAAATGCAGAACGTTTTGGTTTGGCACAACTTCATCAGCTTCGAGGACGTGTAGGAAGAGGAGAACACCAGTCTTACTGCATATTAGTACATGGAACGGAGAACCGGGAGACGATGGAACGGCTTGAAATTCTGAATCGGTCCAACGATGGTTTTTTTATTGCAAGGGAAGATTTACGTCTGCGTGGACCAGGTGATTTCTTCGGAATACGGCAAAGTGGACTTTTAGAGTTTAAAATGGCAGATATTTTTAATGACGCTTCTATTTTAATGGAAGCCAATGAGGCAGCCAAAGAATTTGCAGAAGATGATGTCCGGCTTTTGCTAAAGAAGTACCGTAGACTGCGTGATAAAATCAGCAAATATGGTGGCAGCACCTTGACGGTATTCCTGTGAAATGTTATGATAGCGAGTACAATAAACTGAGTTTGTTAAGAAAAGAGGTAAAGTAATTGGGGCAGCCGTATTATACCAACGAAAGATTGTTGGAATTAGCAAAAGAAAATTATAATAGAATAGAAGCGGTTTGTAAGACATTGGATGTAGAAGGATATTGGGAACAACCAAAACAGATTTTGAAATATTCCATTCATGATTTTTTAGATCTGTATGTACAAGCAATTTTGATTAATCTAGCCGTGCATTGCGGAAGATTTAATGGAGAAGAAAGAGCTTTTATTATTGAACTTCCCAAAAAAAATGAACTTATGTGTTCTCTAAGAGAAGAAGAAAATGAGGAACAAATTTTAATTAAGGTTAAAAATATTATTAAATCACCACCAATTTTATTACAACTTTGTGGGGTACGGGATATAGAGAAACAGTCAAATTTTACCGAGCAGTTTTTTGACTCTTTTTTAAATATTTTATTAACAATGAGTCATATTAACCATATAAGAGATAACTTTGCCAATGGTTTTATTCAGGAATATTATGAAAAAATTCATGTTTTTATAAACAGTGGAGAAAAAAGGGAACATATTTCCCCACGTTATATTTTTAAAAAATTGAGCAATGATAAAATAGGGGAGCCTTATAACTTTGAAAAGGAAAAAGAAACTTCTCTAAAACTTACATCTTCCGTAGAGGCTAAAACAAAAGAAGAAAACCTTATTTCAGAAGAACCTGTTGTCTTAGAGGAAGAAAGTACTTCCCCTGAAATAATAGAAACAATAAAGGAAGAATCATCGGAAATCATACAAGAAGAAAAGAAAAAAACAAAATTAGATGAATATTTGGAAGAATTAAATAGTTTGGTTGGACTTTCCCAGGTGAAAGAAGAGATTAATTCCTTAATTAATTTAATTAAGGTGCGTAAACTTCGTGCAAGCTATCATATGCCGGTTATGGATATGACCTATCACATGGTATTTACGGGAAATCCGGGGACAGGAAAGACTACGGTAGCAAGACTGGTAGCCAAAATTTATCAAGAACTTGGTATTTTATCAAAAGGAAATTTAGTGGAAACGGATCGTTCCGGATTGGTTGCCGGTTATGTAGGACAGACAGCATTAAAAGTAAAAGAAGTTGTGGAGCGCGCTTTGGGTGGTGTGCTTTTCATTGATGAAGCCTATTCACTAAACAATAATGTGGCAAATGACTTTGGCGGGGAAGCCATTGACACCCTGGTTAAAATGATGGAAGACCACAGAGATAATTTGGTGGTAATTGTAGCAGGCTATAAGGAGGAAATGAAATCTTTTTTAGATTCCAATACCGGACTGGTATCTCGGTTCAATAAATTCATTTCTTTTGAGGATTACAGTGTTTCAGAACTTTTGGATATATTAAAGTCTATGGCAGAAAAAGCAGGCGTTGAATTTTCAGAAGAAGCTTTGGAGTACGTAGAAAAACAGCTTACCAAATTAACAAAAAAAGCATTTCGAATTTTCGGAAATGCCAGAGGAATTCGAAACTCTTTTGAAAAAATCATGGTAAAACAAGCAAACCGTCTAGTAAATCTTGAATCACCAACAAAAGAACAGCTTTCAGAAATAAATCGAAAAGATGTAAAAGGAATCATAGGAAAATAGGAAAAATTACCTGTTTATAATAATAGATTCATCATATACTAATAGCGTAACAAACAACAACAAATCAATATCGAAGTTTCTGATAACGAAATGGAGGAGTTTATTATGTCAAACAGTAGAAATCGTGTTGAAGTACCACAGGCAAAAACAGCAATGGATCAATTTAAGTATGAAGTTGCTTCTGAAATCGGCGTTCCTTTGAAACAGGGATATAACGGGGATTTAACTTCTCGCCAGAATGGTAGTGTAGGCGGAATGATGGTAAAAAAGATGATTGCTGAACAAGAAAAGAAAATGGCAGGTTTATAATAGGCCACTGGAACTACATGAAAATAAGAGTGCTTATTTAGCACTCTTATTTTCATGTAATAGGAAAGTGCTC
>JAVXEO010000095.1:0-5224 GCA_036658435.1 Acetivibrio sp. | reverse complement strand
AAAATCATAAACCATATGCAGAAATAGCACAAGAAAAAGCCTCTCCCGTTTCTAAGCGACTGTGTCACAAGGGAAAACTAATTAACGCAAACTGAATACGAAGAAATAGCTACTGAAATTTATTTTGGTAGCTATTTTTCTGTATTCAGTAAAGCAAAAATTAAAAATTTCATAAACGTATGCTAAATCTGTAAGATTGTTGATATATTACTATAAAAGTCAATTTAACGGAGGTGATAGTATGAAGCAATCTGAAATGATTTTAGAGTTGGCTATTCAAAATAAAGGTATTGTTACCGCATCTATGGTAAAAGAAAAGAATTTGAGTGCGGGTGTTTTGAAATATCTTTGTGACAACGGAAAACTTGAAAAAACAACTCGTGGTGTATATATGTTACCTGCGTCGTGGGATGATGAATTTATAAACTTGCAAGGAAGATTTAAAAAGGGCATTTTTTTAAAGTTGTTTATAACAAAGGTAATAAATCGGGGTTCTGTGGATAAAACTACGGAAACTCAAGATGAAAAGGGGCTTGACAAAAAGAGCAAGAATGTATTATTATAAATATACAAATTAAATATGTTTATATTGTAAAACAGCTTTGCAAAAAATATATTTTTTTTATGACAAGATAAGCGAATCGGATTATAGTGTCATTATTTGACCGCAGATGAAGGGGGGAACTTCCATGCCCTATCTTGTGCGGCGGTAAATCTATTAAAGGGGGAAATAAAGATATGAGGGAAAAAAGAGTGAGATTTATGGCAGAAATCATAGGAGGGATAGCAATCGTTGCAGCTATATTATTAGAGGGAATACCGCCTATATCAGCCGGTGCCGCCTCTATGGAGCCGGTCATTCTTCAAGAATTTGTGAAAGAACTGGAAGAAGCCACAGAAACGAAAAAAGCCACAGAAACGGAAGAAGTCACAGAAACAGAAGGAGCCACAGAAACAGAAGAAGCCACAGAAACGGAAGAAGTCACAGAAACGGAAGAAACCATAGAAACGAAAGAAAGCCTGATGAAGGAAAAGGAGTTTGATGTAAACAAAAAGGTAACATGGAAAGAAGCCGTTGTGCTTGCAAACCGGGCAGACATTCGGTTAAATGGAGATGCCTATGATAAAGAACGGTACAATCAGGTAAAGAAAAAGCAAAGATTGTCTGGGTTGGGAGAATTAAACCCAGAGGAAAGAAAAGCAGCCAGACTCTGCTTTGTAAAGGGAATCATTGCTGGGGACTCCATGGGCTTATACAGCCAGGCAAGAAAGCTACAGGCCAACGCACCTCTAACAAGAACCCAGGTGGACAAACTGATTGCCCGGATAAAAGATAAGACCCAGAGAATCAAGCTAAGCCCAGATGGCCAGGTCATCCGTACAACCAACCTTCCAAAGAATTATAAGTACTTTACTTACATTCTTGCCAGTTTCCCAAATAAATTTTATGAAAAAAAATTTGGATTACAGTATATCACGTACTCGTATAAGCCGGTTCGCTTTAAGCACTATGCCTATCCAAAGGACATATTTAAAGATAAAAATACCTATAATACCGGATACCTGACATTAAAATTTAAAGATATGTACAATGAATACGGTGATGAGTGGTTGGAAAAATTAAAAACAAATCTGGAATGCCGGTTGAACTTTGACTACCGTACCGTGAACAATGAATGGATCAGCAAGCTCCATAATACTTATTATATCTATCCGGGGAAGGAGTCTGCTTATATGAATAAACGAAAGAGTGATGCCATAAAAGAATATGTTAATAAAGCAAAAAAGAATCATGTTATTGTAAAGACAGCACAGATTGTTATAGAACCCTCTACAATGTATGAAGATCTGGGTGATTTTTATGTTCGCTGTCATATTAAATTTAAGATAACAGCGGATCAGGTTTATAATGGAGATTCAAGAAAACAGGCAGAACTTGTTTATTCTGAGATGGATTATATGTATTTGCCAGACCTGAAAAAGGGAGCCTGGTATGAAGGAAATTTTGAGGTAGCTATTGGAGGAACTGCAGGAGGAGATGGAGGGGAAACCTTTGCAGTCACAAGCGATTATTTGGGTACAGTGGGAGATGAAAAAAGACCATAAAAAGAAGAAAAATAATAGGTGATAAAAAAATACAAATGAAAATTTCCATGGCATTGTTCGTTTCCCTTGCACTATTCTCCAAAGGTGCAAGGGCGGAGGATCAAAACAAAGCAGAAATGAAAGAAGGAGTTATTACATATAGGACGACAGACACGGCAGCTACCACAGGGATAACATGGGGAACGGAAGGATTTACGGTAAAGAATAAAAAAACTTATGGAGAACCCAATGGGGCACCCAAGGGAAGATTCCTGCTGAAGGACGGTGAAAAACAATCGAAATCAGTAGGAAACGGGGAGGTTAAAACTATCTTTACGTTCCCAGAGTCTACCGTAGAAAAGCAGTTTGATGCTGCCAAAGTGAATGCCCAGACTCTTGAAGAAAATGGAGGTAACGTATATCTTAATGGCATCTTTCAAGTATACCACGGCGGAAGAGCCTGGGGATCTCATCGAAGTACCCTGAATTCTATAAAAACGGCAGAGAGATGGAGAAATCCGAGAGACTTTGAAGACCGTTTTGACATATCCCTTCGTTATGCGCCACATCCCAAACCGGTTTATTTGACAACCATGCGGTGGAGTAACAAGAAGGGATACACGACGGATAAGACAAAGTTAATCGGCTACTATAAAAAACGAAGTTTTTATTCCACAACGACATCAAAGATAGAGGGAAGTTACACCTCACCCATATCCGGAAAAAAGCTCTGGCTTTTCCAGACACACTGGTCAAAACTGGCGGATTCTAAGGTGGCACATAGCAATGGAACCTATCGTACCATGGGAAATAAAGTAAAGACCGGCTTTCATCCACTCAAGGATTTTGAAAGCTATAAAATAAGCCTGCAGGCAGTAAGAAACCGGCGATTTGAAGTGGTAGGGGAGGGAATCGAGATTGTATGTGTATATAAAAATTTCAAAAAAAATCCCCCACCTTCCATTACTCCGGATGGAGACAGCGGTGAAAATGACTACACCCAAGAGATGATTACCCCCTATACGTTCTGTGTGATTCAGTCCAACACCAGAGGAAATGAAATTTATAATTCGGAAGAAGCCATACCCTCTAGTGAATACCAGTATGTGAACATCAAAACTAGCGAATATCTCACACAGTACACTTTTCGCCAGTATCATGGGGTAAAATATTATAAGCAGAAACAATCCAAAGACAAAATAATTGACGTACCCAGACTGTTTTCCTATTGGAAAATCATAGACTTGAATGTATATGCTCTGTCCTCTGCCACGGTGGAGAATGGAAGTCTCCCTTCCGGAAGCATTACTCTGGAACCAGGAGACCATTACTGCATTCCCCAGATATCCTATCAGGTTTACAGGAAGAATCTTGTGGAACCGGTATCCGGAGGGAAAGTTGTGGAGGAAATAGAAGTCCGGAACGATGCCCTGTATTTTAATGGCATCTGTATTATGAATGGAGAATGGAGAGAAACGGGAACAAAGAGCCCAGATCAAATTCCGGCAGCTTCTCCGATTACGGACAATACCCTCTACCGGACAGGGCTTCTTATTGATGAAAATAAAAGAAACGGAATTCGTGACAGTAATGCCCTGGTACGCTACGTGCGTATCTGCCACCATGGGAACGAGGCAGAAGGAAACGCAATAGAATTTGATGTAGAAAATATAAATAGTACGTTGATACATACCCCGACGATCTGTGATGCAAAAATTGAAGATACCAAAAAGTTCAACCAAAGGATGACGCCGGATAAATCCGTGGCGGGATTGGTATTGGATACCTATTTCAATGTGTATCTTCCCACAGAAGGTTCCCATGATGGAAATCTAAAAGGATACCAAACCAGAGACTATAAAAAATTTATTGCCCAGAGAGAAGTGCGGTTTCCCTTTGACAGTTATGGGAACGGAACGTATAGGAAGGCAGGCACCTGGATTTCCTTAATGCAGGAAGCTACTCGTTTCTATCTTCCTGTCTGGGTGAAGGAAGGCAGCTATACGGTGGAATTTAGAAGCCGAAGCATTAACTGCCATGGAAAGGGAGAACTTTGGAAGACCGAAGAGCTTGCTAATTTGGATTATGAAAATTATGTGGCAGTGGATACCATAGACGTACAGGTAAGTGGCAGACTATTTGGATTTAACCTATACGATATTTCAGACTATCCCATTTGGAGAACGGTATTTCGGAAAGCGGATTCCCTGAATTTCACAAACTTTAACTATACCACCGGAATAAAAGACCGGAATGGAAACGGGGCATTTGATTACGCCGGAGCCCCAAGAGATGGGAAATTTACCCTGCCATTAGTTAACGGAAGCCATCCCCATTATGGTCACCTGGGAACCATTAAAACGGGGTACTATAACCGCTTTTCCGTTAGAACTATGGGCGAATTTGATGGAAAAGAAGATGCTATTCATATTCATCCCCGGTTTTTCTACGTGGAACCCAATGGAAAACATCGGAGGGAAGTGGACTTATATTATACCGAATGGTTTGAATCGGATAGAAAAAAACATGCTCTTGTAAAAATAGGAAGTAAAGAAGATAAAAAAAATACACACTCCATAGATCGGGACGATCCCTACCTTGGAGTTCGGGGCGGCACAGCGGTTATAAAAGAGTCAAGGACCACCTGGAATTTTGGAAATATAAATCTTAATGGTTCCCTGATGCTTCAATCCGGAACCAATCATTTCAATCCACAAGTGACAGAAGCGGACTCAAATCTTATAGAAAGACAAAGGAAATCCGTACAAACCTGGTTTGGTGAATTTTATCTGCCGACGAAACTTTATGTATGTCCCAAAGGATTTGACCTGGATCGGTATGGAGTGAACCATGGAGGCCTTAACTTTACGGAAAGCTTCTGGTTGAAAAAGGGCTATATTATTCTTAATTTTGAAATAGAGGCGATAAAAGACGGAGAACCCTATCTAAGTTACATAAATCAGGAAAATGCTTTAAATGGTGGATATTGTAACATGTGGCAGATGGAGGGAGGTATCCGGAAGAAAAGAGATTTTAAAGGAAACACCTTTGATTTTCAATATGGGGATTACGTTATGTACTATGCCGATCCCAATAAGAGTGTGGCAAAAGACTATCGAAGTGGTGGAATTTATTAGAG
>JAVXEO010000094.1:0-5293 GCA_036658435.1 Acetivibrio sp. | reverse complement strand
ATTATTTAAAGTCACCTACATTCTGTAATGGCATTTTTTTGATAATATAGAGACAGAACCACCGTAACTAATTCAGCAAATGGAACAGCCAGCCACACACCATTAATTCCTAATATATAAGGAAGCACAATTAAAAACACTACCATACAGATAAGTGTTCTTGAAAAAGAAATAATAGCCGATATTTTACCATTGGACAGAGCAGTAAACAATCCGGAAGTGAAAATATTAAAACCACTGAATAAATAGCAAAATGAAAATAATTTGAAGCCATTTACACCAAGGAGATAGGTGGCTTCGGACCGATGGATAAAAGCACTCACTATAATATCTGCCAAACCATAAGAAATACCGGTTATGACAATGGAAGTTATGATAACAAAACCGTTGCATATATGAAATATTTTTTTTAGATTGGAATGATTTTTCGCTCCAAAATTATAACTAATAATCGGTGCTATTCCAATGGAAAATCCTAAGTAAAGGGAATTAAATAGAAATTGTCCATACAGGATAATTGTGATGGCTGCTACACCGGATTCTCCTACCATACGCATCATTATAATATTAAATAAATACGTAATAATCGCATTGGACAGATTACTGACCATTTCAGAAGAACCATTTAAACACGCTTTTAGAAGAGTGGGGCCGTCAAAAGAAAAGCGTACAAAAAACAGTTCTTTTTTAGAAAGAAAAAAATAAAAGATTCCAAAAACAGCAGGTATCATCTGCCCAAGTCCGGTGGCTATGGCGGCGCCTTCTATTCCAAAGCCCATAGGCCCAAGAAAAATATAGTCAAAAACAGCATTGGTCACACCACCAATAATGGTAAGAACTAAACCAATATGAGGATTTCCGTCTGTAACAAAAAAAGACTGAAATAATAATTGTAAAACACAGGCAGGTGCAAACAGAACGAGGGTGCCAAGGTACGCCCTGCAATTTTCCATTAAAGAATCATTCGCACCTAAAAATCTTACAATAGGAGAAAGAAAAACGAGTGTAAAAACCAGAGTGATAATGCTGAAGATAATACCCACTACCACAAAAAACGTAAAACTGGAACGAGCATGCTCTCGTTTTCCCTCTCCCATTTTTTTTGCAATAATAGCACTACCACCCGTTGCAATCATAACACCGAAGGCGGTAATAAAACTAATAATTGGAAATACAATATTTATGGAGGAAAGAGCATTGCTTCCTAGGAATCTAGAAACAAAAATTCCATCCGTTATGGTGTAAAGAGACATAAAAACCATCATAATAATAGAAGGTAATGTGAATTTTAAAAGATTGGAAGTTGTTATTTTTTTTTCATAGGGTGTTTTTACTTTGAGTACCATATTTCAAAAAACTCCTTTCAAAGTCGAAAAACTTTGTGTATTGACGAACTAGTTACCATTTGTTATCATAAAGTATAGGGTAACACGATAGTCAAGAGGTGTTTTAAAATGGATAAAAATAAATATTTAACAACGGGTGAATTTGCTAAAATTATGAATGTTACAAAGAATACCTTATTTCATTATGATAAAATCGGACTGTTTTCACCGGAAATAAAATTGCAAAATGAGTATCGATATTATTCTTTTTATCAAATGGAAATCTTCGATGTTATTTTAATATTAAAAGATTTAGGAATGTCCCTGGCTGACATTAAAAATTACATTGACAATAGAAGCATGGAGAGTATATTAGAATTATTAGATAAGGAAGAAGAAATTATCCTTGGAAAAATAAAAAAATTAAAAAAACAAAAAATATGGATACAGGAACAAAGAAAAAATATGAAAGAACTGTATAAAATCAATCTTCATCAAGTGTCCATCCAAGAAATTCCAGAGCAGTATTATTTTTTAGAGCATTCGGAAAGCACCGATGATTTGGATTTTTCTTTTAAAATTGGAGAAATGCTAAAAAAATACAATACGGCGGGTTTAAGTGCAGGCTATAAAGTTGGCTATCTTCAATATAATGAGAATATTGCAAATGGAAACTATTTGGATTGCCATGATGTTATTTTGGTTATGAAACAGAAAGCAGATGGGTTTGATTATAAGACCTTGCAAGGTGGAACGTATGTAACTGCCTATCACTTAGGACATTGGAATCAAATTGGAGAAACTTATGAAAAAATCAAAGCCTATATAAAAAGCCGGCATTTGCATGTGGACACCAGGTATTTTGAAATTTCAGTGGTAGACAAGCTGTTGGTAGAAGAATATGAAGATTATGTAACACAGATTCTTGTTCAAATCAAAAAAAATGAAAGTTAGTGGGTGGAAGTATGAAAAAAAAGAAAAGGTTTCTTCTTGTCATCAGTATTATTTTATTAATCTGCAGTGGATGTGGAGCAGCAAAATCAACAAATAAAATGGAGCCGGATATGACAGTTGCTTCAGAAGATGCAGTGGAATCCTCAAGTGCTAACACCGAAGAAGGAGCCATAACCGGTACCAATACACTGGGTATTCAAAATACAATAAAAAAGCAGCAGAAATTAATTAAAAATGTATCCCTAAGTGTGGAAACCAAAACATTTGATTCCTTACTGGAAGACTTAAATAAAAAGATTATAGAAATGGGTGGTTACATTGAAAACTCAGAGATTAACGGAAACAGTTATCAATATGAAACCAACCGTTGGGCAAATCTTGTCATTCGTATTCCCTGTCATTCTCTGGAAACCTTTATTACGGTGGTAGACAAAGCTTCCAATATAACCAATAAGTCAGAAAGTACAGAAGATGTAACACTGCAGTATGTAGACATGAGCAGCCATATCACCGCCTTGCGTACAGAACAGGAAAGTCTCATGAAGATATTAAAGGCAGCCGTAAAATTGGAAGATATAATAAAGATCCAATCCCAACTGACACAGGTGCGATATGAAATTGAATCCTATGAATCTCAGCTTCGAACCTACGATAATCTTGTTGACTATAGTACCGTTACCGTAACGGTTAATGAAGTAATGAGAGAGACTACAGCGAAACCGGGAACCTTTTTGGAAAAAATTTCAGAAAAATTTTCAGATAACATTTATGATATTGGACAAGGATTGCAAGATTTCACGATTTGGTTCCTTAGTTCCATTCCGTATTTCCTGCTTTGGGCAATTTTAGCAACTTTCTTAATTTTTATTTATGTAAAGATTTTAAAAAAAAGAATTTATTATAAGGGCAGAAAAAGGAAAGAGAAAGAAGAAAGTGAGACAAAGAAGGGTGAATAAGAAATTATATTTTATCTGTAAAGAAAAAAACTTGACAGGTGGTGTTTTTCATGATAGACTTACCTAGGTCGGAAAAAGAACAGGATATTTTGGATCGGATTGTAGAGCTTTCACTTTTATATGATTTTTATGGAGCCCTCTTAAAAGAACAGAAACGACAGATTTTTGAAGACTATGTTTTAAATGATTTATCACTAAGCGAGATAGCAGAAGAGCGTGGAATCAGCCGACAGGCAATTCACGATACCGTGAAACGGTGCAGCAGAGAATTAATGGAATATGAAGAAAAACTGTCACTGGTACAGAAGTTTGAAGTGATAAAAGATAAAGTAAATGAGATTCATCAAATGGCAAGCCAGATTAAAAAGACCAACCAATTTGATGAAATGGAACAAATAGAAAATCTTTCCAATGAAATATTAGATGTTCTCTAAGGTAAGGAGGAAGGAATTTATGGCATTTGATAGTTTAAGTGAAAAACTACAGAATGTATTTAAACGTCTTAGAAGCAAAGGAAAATTGTCCGAAGAAGATGTAAAGCTTGCATCAAAAGAAGTGAAGATGGCTCTTTTAGAAGCCGATGTTAATTTTAAAGTAGTCAAAACTTTTGTTAAAACCATAGAAGAAAGAGCCATTGGCCAGGAAGTACTGAATAGTCTTACGCCGGGACAGATGGTGATTAAGATTGTAAATGAAGAGTTAGTTAAGCTTATGGGAGATGAAACAACAGAGATTGCCCTAAAGCCTTCCAATGAAATTACGATTATTATGATGTGTGGTCTTCAAGGTGCAGGTAAAACAACGACAACGGCGAAATTAGCCGGTAAGTTTAAGGCAAAAGGAAGAAAACCCTTGTTAGTTGCCTGTGATGTATATCGTCCTGCAGCGATTGAGCAGCTGCAGATTAATGGTGAAAAGCAGGGAGTTCCCGTGTTTTCAATGGGTACCGGTCATAAACCATTAAATATTGCAAAAGCAGCCTTAGAGCATGCAGAAAAGAATGGATTAAACCTTATTATTTTAGATACTGCCGGACGTCTTCATATTGATGAGGAGATGATGGGTGAACTTATTGAAATCAAGGAAAATATAGAGGTGTCCCAGTCAATTTTAGTTGTGGATGCTATGACCGGTCAGGATGCAGTTCGAGTATCGGAGACGTTTAATGAAAAGATTGGGATAGATGGTGTTATCCTTACCAAACTTGACGGTGATACCCGAGGCGGTGCAGCACTTTCCATTCGTGCCGTTACAGGAAAACCGATTCTCTATATTGGTATGGGAGAAAAATTATCTGATTTAGAACAGTTCTATCCGGAACGTATGGCTTCCAGAATCCTAGGTATGGGTGATGTATTAACCTTAATTGAAAAAGCAGAAGCCAATATAGATAGTGAAAAAGCAGAAGCTTTGGGTAAGAAAATTAAAAAGGCAGAATTTGACTTTAACGATTTTTTGGATTCTTTGGATCAAATGAGAAAGATGGGCGGACTTACCAGTATTTTGGGTATGATGCCGGGAATGGGACTTCCAAAAGATGTTGACATAGATGATAATGCATTTAAGTCTGTGGAAGCAATTATTTATTCCATGACAAAAGAAGAAAGAGCCAATCCTATTTTATTAAATCCTTCCCGAAAGAAAAGAATTGCTATGGGTGCTGGTGTAGAAATTGGTGAGGTTAACCGTTTGGTAAAACAAATGGAACAGATGAAAAAGATGATGAAACAAATGCCTGGTATGATGAAAAGTACAGGGAAAAAAAGTAAGTTTAGGATGCCATTTGGCTTCTAATATATAAGTAGTTACACAATTTAAGGAGGTGAAAAAAATGGCAGTAAAGATCAGATTAAAAAGACTTGGACAGAAAAAGAATCCTATTTATAGAATCGTTGTAGCAGATGGAAGATCTCCTAGAGACGGTAGATTTATTGAAGAAATTGGTACTTACGATCCAAATCCGGAAACAAGAGTATTTAGCGTAGATGAAGAAGCAGCTAAAAAGTGGTTGGAAAATGGAGCTCAGCCAACAGATATTGTTGGTAAATTATTCAAAGA
>JAVXEO010000093.1:0-5599 GCA_036658435.1 Acetivibrio sp. | reverse complement strand
CCGCGCTAAGGAACATGCTTTGGCGCGAGAGTCTGCAAAGCAGACTCTTTATCCTGAAAAACGTAAGAAAAGGTTTCGTTGACAAGACCCAAAAACAAAATTATAATGAAGATAGGAAGAAGGTGATTCCCTTGCGAAATGTAGAACAAGAGTATATGGACTATATTACAGAGTTTATAAACAGCGAACAGGTAAAAGAAATGAAAAAATATGTGCAGCATGGAGATACTTCTACCTATGCGCACTGCCTAAAGGTATCCTACTATAGTTATAAAATAGCAAAAAAATGGAACTTAAATGCAAAAGACTGCGCAATTGGTGGATTGCTGCATGACTTGTTTTTATATGACTGGCATGACAAAGACCGGGATGGAAGACGGGAATTTATTTTGCCTCATGGATTTACGCATGGGGTAGTAGCGGAACGAAATGCAAGAAAGTACTTCGATATTGACTTGAGGTGTTCCGATATTATTATTACCCATATGTTTCCACTGACCATATGGAAGGTTCCTAAGTATAAAGAAAGCTATGTGGTTTTAATGGTAGATAAATATTTAAGCACAGCAGAAGTCTTTAGAAGAAAGAAAAGACGTCTTTTGGTTCCGGAAATGGAATGCTGACTTATAAAATGGAGCTAAAAAGTTAAAAACTAATTGACGAAAGTAATTGACAATTGAAAAGTCCATGTTATAATGATAGAGTACGTGTTTATACGTACTCTATTTTTATGTTAACATATTTTAAACCAGGAGGTGAAAATTAATGCCAACTTTTAACCAATTAGTAAGAAAAGGAAGACAAACCATTGAGAAGAAATCAACTTCTCCAGCACTTCAGAAGAGTTATAACTCTCTTAACAAGAAGTCTACAGATACTTCTTCACCACAAAAGAGAGGTGTATGTACCGCAGTTAGAACGGCTACACCTAAGAAACCTAACTCCGCTCTTCGTAAGATTGCCAGAGTTCGTTTGTCAAATGGTATCGAAGTTACAAGTTATATTCCGGGAGAAGGACATAACTTACAGGAGCATAGCGTTGTTCTTATTCGTGGTGGTAGAGTAAAGGATTTACCAGGTACTCGTTACCACATTGTTAGAGGAACCCTCGATACAGCAGGTGTTGCTAACAGAAGACAAGCTAGATCTAAGTACGGAGCTAAGAGACCAAAAGACGCAAAATAAGAGAAACTTCACTAATTAATGAAAGTGCCGGATTAATTTTTACTTTATATATTTAGAGACGGATTATATCAGGCGCGAGACACTTAATTTTTGTGAGTACCGATGAATTATTTTTCAATTAAATAAGGAGGGAAGTAACGTGCCACGTAAAGGACATATTCAAAAAAGAGATGTATTAGCAGATCCATTATACAACAGCAAGGTTGTTACTAAACTTATCAATAACATTATGTTAGATGGTAAGAAAGGTGTTGCTCAGAAGATCGTTTATGGAGCATTCGACAAAGTTGTTGCACAAACTGGAAAAGACGCTGTGGAAGCTTTTGAAGAAGCTTTAAATAACATTATGCCTGTACTTGAAGTAAAGGCTAGACGTATCGGTGGAGCTACCTATCAGGTACCTATCGAAGTTAGACCGGATAGAAGACAAGCGTTAGCACTTCGCTGGATTACACTCTATTCTCGTAAAAGAGGAGAGAAGACCCAGGAAGAAAGATTAGCAAATGAAATCATGGATGCAATCAACAACACCGGCGCATCTGTAAAGAAAAAAGAAGATATGCACAAAATGGCAGAAGCAAACAAGGCATTTGCACATTACCGCTGGTAATTACACTGCTCCATAGGGGCGCGAGAGTCTGCAAAGCAGACTCTTTATCTTGCGGACCATTTGATACACTGATAAACAAGTAATTGATTAATATAAGGAGGAATTATCCTTGGCTGGAAGAGACTATTCATTAGAGAGAACCAGAAATATTGGAATTATGGCTCATATTGATGCAGGTAAAACAACATTGACAGAGCGTATTCTATATTATACTGGCGTAAACTACAAGATTGGCGATACACATGAAGGTACTGCAACGATGGACTGGATGGAGCAGGAACAAGAAAGAGGTATCACAATCACATCAGCCGCTACAACATGTCATTGGACATTACAGAAAGAAAACCAGGCGAAACCGGGCGCACTAGAGCACCGTGTTAATATTATTGACACACCGGGACACGTTGACTTTACGGTTGAAGTAGAGCGTTCCCTTCGTGTACTTGACGGAGCTGTTGGTGTTTTCTGTGCAAAAGGTGGTGTAGAGCCACAGTCAGAAAACGTATGGCGTCAGGCGGATACCTACAACGTTCCTAGAATGGCATTTATTAATAAGATGGATATCTTAGGTGCTAACTTCTATGGCGCAGTAGATCAGATTAAAAACAGATTAGGTAAGAACGTAATTTGTCTTCAGATTCCCATTGGAAAAGAAGATGAATTTAAAGGAATCATTGATTTGTTTGAAATGCAGGCTTATATCTATAATGATGATAAAGGCGAAAACATTACAATCACAGAGATTCCGGAAGATATGAAAGATGATGCTGAATTATATCGTAGCGAATTGATAGAGAAGATCTGTGAATTAGATGATGATTTAATGATGGCTTATCTGGAAGGGGAAGAACCTTCTGAAGATGAACTTAAGAAAGTACTAAGAAAAGCAACTTGTGAATGTACTGCAATTCCAGTATGCTGTGGTACTGCTTACAGAAACAAGGGCGTTCAGAAACTTTTAGACGCAGTTATCGAATATATGCCTTCACCTATCGATATTCCGGCTATGGATGGAACCGATTTAGATGGCAATGCCATTGTAAGACATTCTTCAGATGAAGAACCTTTTGCAGCACTTGCATTTAAGATTATGGCAGATCCATTTGTAGGAAAATTAGCTTTCTTCCGTGTATATTCCGGTTCTATGAGCGCAGGTTCCTATATATTAAATGCGACAAAGAATAAAAAAGAACGTGTTGGCCGTATCTTACAGATGCACGCCAATAAGAGACAGGATCTTGACAGAGTGTACGCAGGAGACATTGCAGCCGCTGTTGGATTTAAGTTTACCACAACAGGCGATACCATATGTGATGAACAGCATCCGGTTATCTTAGAGTCTATGGAATTCCCAGAACCAGTTATTGAGCTTGCTATTGAGCCTAAGACAAAAGCCGGACAGGGAAAACTCGGAGAATCTTTAGCAAAACTTGCAGAAGAGGATCCTACGTTCCGTGCTCATACAGATAAAGAAACAGGCCAGACCATTATCGCTGGTATGGGTGAACTTCATCTTGAAATCATTGTAGACAGACTTCTTCGTGAATTTAAAGTAGAAGCCAACGTAGGTGCCCCTCAGGTTGCCTATAAGGAAGCGATGACAAAACCAGTGGATGTAGATAGCAAATATGCAAAACAGTCCGGTGGACGTGGACAGTATGGACACTGTAAAGTTAAATTTGAGCCTATGGATGCCAATGGAGAAGAACTATTTAAGTTTGAATCTACAGTAGTTGGTGGTTCTATTCCTAAGGAATATATTCCTGCAATTGGAGATGGTATCAAAGAAGCTACAAAAGCCGGTATTCTTGGCGGATTCCCTGTAGTTGGTGTACATGCTAACGTATATGACGGATCTTACCATGAAGTCGATTCTTCAGAAATGGCATTCCATATTGCCGGATCTATGGCATTTAAAGAAGCTATGGCAAAATCATCGCCAGTTCTTCTTGAGCCAATTATGAAGGTTGAAGTTACAATGCCAGAAGACTATATGGGTGATGTTATCGGTGATATCAACTCCCGTCGTGGTCGTATTGAAGGTATGGATGATATTGGCGGAGGAAAATTAGTTCGCGGATATGTTCCACTTTCTGAAATGTTTGGTTATGCAACGGATTTACGTTCTAAAACACAGGGACGTGGTAACTACTCTATGTTCTTTGAAAAATATGAGCAGGTTCCAAAGTCCGTGCAAGAAAAAGTACTTTCTGCACGTACAAAATAGTATAATAAAATTTGCTTGAAAAATATTTGATTTTGCAATATAATGGAGCATATGGTGGCACTTTCTAGATAGATTGTGCTGCAACATAGAAAACTTCTTTGGATTTAGAGGAACAAAAATGAAAATTGCCCGGACAGACAGTCTATGAGGCAGGTATTTAAAAGGAGGACTTTTTAAAATGGCTAAAGCTAAGTTTGAAAGAACAAAAACACATTGTAATATCGGAACTATTGGTCACGTTGACCATGGTAAAACCACATTAACAGCAGCAATCACAAAGACTTTAAGTGAAAGAGTTGCTGGAAATGCAGCAGTTGACTTTGCTAATATTGATAAAGCTCCGGAAGAAAGAGAACGTGGTATCACGATTTCTACTTCTCACGTTGAGTATGAAACAGAAAACAGACATTATGCACACGTTGACTGCCCAGGACATGCTGACTACGTTAAGAACATGATTACCGGTGCTGCTCAGATGGATGGAGCTATCCTTGTTGTAGCTGCTACAGATGGTGTTATGGCTCAGACAAAAGAGCATATCTTACTATCCCGTCAGGTAGGTGTACCTTACATTGTTGTATTCATGAACAAATGTGATATGGTAGATGATGAAGAATTACTTGAATTAGTAGAAATGGAAATCAGAGAATTATTATCCGAATATGAATTCCCTGGTGATGATACTCCTGTTATTCAGGGTTCCGCTTTAAAAGCTCTTGAAGATCCATCAGGAGCATGGGGTGATAAAATCATGGAATTAATGGCAGCAGTAGATAGCTGGATTCCAGATCCTGTTCGTGCTACCGATCAGCCTTTCTTAATGCCTATCGAAGATGTATTCTCTATTACAGGTCGTGGTACTGTAGCAACCGGTAGAGTAGAGCGTGGAGTTCTTCATGTATCCGAAGATGTTGAAATCATCGGTGTTAAAGAAGATTCCCGTAAAGTAGTTGTAACTGGTATCGAAATGTTCCGTAAACTTCTTGATGAAGCACAGGCTGGTGATAATATTGGTGCACTTCTTCGTGGAGTTCAGAGAGATGAAATCGAAAGAGGACAGGTTCTTGCAAAACCAGGTAGCGTAACTTGCCACAAGAAATTTACCGCTCAGGTTTATGTATTAACAAAAGATGAAGGTGGACGTCATACTCCATTCTTTAATAACTACAGACCTCAGTTCTATTTTAGAACAACCGATATCACCGGTGTTTGTAACCTTCCAGAAGGCGTAGAAATGTGTATGCCTGGTGATAACATTGAAATGACAATCGAATTAATCCATCCTATCGCTATGGAGCAAGGTTTAACTTTTGCTATCCGTGAAGGTGGACGTACTGTTGGTTCAGGCCGTGTTGCTACCATCATTCAGTAAATATAAATAAAAATCCTCTTGAGAAACGTAGGTTTCTCAAGAGGATTTTTTTATGTAATAGGAAAGTGCTCCTATTACATAAAAACGCTCCGCCCTTTGATGTGATTTATCCTTTATAGGTCACAGTAAAAGTAGCTTTCTTTGAGCCGGCAAATACAATGGTTCCACCTTTTGGAAGGGTTGCGGTGCTTTTTCCAAGAACATA
>JAVXEO010000092.1:0-5791 GCA_036658435.1 Acetivibrio sp. | reverse complement strand
CTTGTTCTTTTATAATATCAACTTCATTTTCTTTTAGATACTTGCTTGTTATTTTTCCATCTACTCTATTTTGCAGATAGTAATATTGTTTTTCTTTGATAGTTTTCGTAGAAATATACCCCGCAGGAAGGGAAGGAAGTGTTTGCTCTATTTCATTTTTCTGGCGCAGAAGCTCTTGGTATTCATTTATAATAATAGCTGACATTCCTTATCACCTCACTATCTAATATGAGAATTGTATCATATATTAACCCAATTATCAACATTATATTCATTTGTAGGTTAACTAGTGCGGATATTTTTTTAGCTAGGACAGGGAAATAATATTGCCATTTTTAATTAAAATACATTCTTTAACACAATAAGTAGGAATATCACTTTTTAAAATCGATTGTTCAATACTGTCGATAGTATTTTCATATCTATCCAAATCGCTTTTAGATTTACAGATAAGCAAATCAAGCTTACCTTTGTTATACAAATCAATAATTTTTATTATTCGATGACATCCTCTTTGAAAACCTTTTTCGCTTGTAAAGAAACCTACTAAATCGAAAAACTTCATACGGCTTAGAACCATATCTGTGGAATTTATGACGGGATTACTGAAATTGTTTGGGATAAAAAATAGGCAGTGGATTTTATAATTACCCACTGCCCATTTGCCTACTTTTCAGGCTTATCACCACAATACGTCATCAGTACAACCGCTTCTACATGAACGGACTGTCCAAACATATCACAGGCCCGTACGCGTTTCACCTTATATCCATGGGCTTCCATGTAGCAGACATCCCTTGCCAGGGTTGCCGGATCGCAGCTTATATACACCACACGTTCTGGTTTCATCTTTACAATCGTTTCCAGCAATATTTCTTCACAGCCTTTGCGGGGTGGATCTACCACAATAACATGGGCACCCATGGCACCCTTGCTTTCCGCATATTTCTTTGGAAGTACCTCTTCCGCCGCTCCGGTAAAAAATGTGGCATTTGTAATATGGTTAATCTCTGCATTTTTCTTTGCATCACAAATGGCTTCCGGTACAATCTCCACACCATATACCTGCTTTGCTTTCTGTGCTAGAAATAAGGAAATGGTGCCAATACCACAATAAATATCCCAGACGGTTTCTTCTCCGTGCAAGTCCGCATATTCCAATGCCGTTTCATATAATTTTTCCGTTTGTTTGGGATTCACCTGATAAAAGGAAAGAGGTGAAATTTGGTACTTTATATCACCTATATAATCCGTAATATATGCCTGTCCCCAAAGAGGAATAATTTCCCTACCCAAAATCGCATTGGTCTTTTCTGTATTTACATTTAGAGTAATACTGGTCATTCCCGGAATGCGGGTCAGGCTTTCAACCAGATTTTCTGCATAAGGTAACTTTCTTCCATTTAAAACAAGGCATACCATAATCTCCCCTGTTTTAAAACCAATGCGGGTAACAATATGGCGCACCAGTCCGGTATGGGTTTCCTCCTGATAGGGTTCTATATTCTTTTCTTCCATAAAGTCACGAATAACCTTTATCAGCGTCTCATTCACAGGCCCTTGAATATAACAATGGGACGTATCCATAATCGTGTGCGTGCGCCCTGCATAAAATCCAATAACAACTTTGCCGTCCTTATCCCTGCCAACAGGAAATTGAGCTTTATTGCGGTAATAATAAGGCTCTTCCATTCCCATAATAGGCTCCATGGGTACGTCTTTTAACTTTCCAATTCGAAGCAGGCAATTTAAAACTTTGTTCTCCTTATATTCCAGCTGTTTTTCATAAGAGCAATGCTGAATTTGGCAGCCGCCACATTTTTTTGCCAGCTCGCACCTTGGTTCCACGCGATAAGGCGATGGCTCTATTATTTCTACTAAACAAGCAAAACCATAGGTTTTCTTTGTTTTCATGACTTTAACTTTTGCTACATCCCCCATAATGGTGTCTTTAACAAAGAGGGCAAAGCCGTCCACTCGGCCTATGCCCTCTCCATCGGATGTGATGTCTTCTATAAGAACGGTAAATTCATCATTTTTTTTCATTCCCATGCTCCTTATTTCTCATTCTTACTTGGAAGTTGCCCGAAGGTTGGATTCAAATAACCGGTTATATCCAAGCCAGTCGGTATTATCTCCTGCACCTTCTAAAATTTCCGTCATTGTCTGAATCTTAGCATCTGCATTATCTGCAAAATTAAGTGCAATCGCCTCTACTATGGCCGGTTTCTTTGGTGAACCGTATTCTAGTTCTCCATGATGTGCTAAAATACAATGCTTTAACTCACTGGCAAGCTTTATTGGGAATCCCGGAATCGTACGTATTCTGCTTCCCAGCATTTCAGCTCCCATATAAATATGTCCAAGAAGTTGTCCATCATCGGTGTAATCGTTTAATGGAAATTCAGAAATTTCATCTGTCTTACCAATGTCATGAAAAATAGCTGCCGTTATCAAAAGATCCCGATTTAAAATAGGATAGGCTGTTGCCATATATTCACACATTTTTGTAACGCCCAGAGTATGTTCCAGTAGTCCTCCAATAAATCCGTGGTGCACACTTTTTGCTGCAGAATGGTCTTTAAATATTTTTATAAAGGATTTGTCCTCTACAAAAAAGGATTCTAATAATTTCTTTAAATGTGGCTCTTTTACTGTTTCAATTAATTCCAGTAACTCCTGGTACATTACCTTAATCTCTTTTTTTGAAACAGGCATATAATCCTTAGGGTCGTATTCCCCTTCCTGGCATTTACGAACACGGTTAACATTCAGTTGGAGTGCTCCTTGAAAACTGGTAACCTGTCCTTGAATGGAAATATAATCCATTTGATCAAAGTTTTCAATTCCATTGGATAATTCCCAAATCTTAGCATCCAAAGTTCCTGTCTTGTCCTGTAATAAAAGAGAATAATAACTCTTTCCCATTTTTGTCTTTAATATGTTCTTTACCTTGCAAAAATAAATCTCGGTTAACATTTCGCCTTCGTGTAACTCATTAATATATTTCATAATTGTAGTTTTGCTCCTAATCTTCTCATATTTTATTAATCCGTCTTCTAAAGATAATACCACAAATAGTGGGAAAAGAAAACTTCTTTGACCGGATATTTATTCTCAATCCTCCGCATTTTCCATTGAATGAATATAGTTCTCCAAAATAGAAGCTGCCATTCCCACCAGTTCTCCACAGGGTCTTTTCTTATAGTATGCCTCTGTTCTCTCTTCTGGTTTCGGTGCATCGGCTCCCTTTCCAAGACCTAACAGCTCTCGGCATACAATCGAACCATTTTCTTCCTGAAATTTTTTTGCCAATTCCTGAATTCGTTTATAATGTTCCTGCTTTTCCGTGGATGCCTTTGGATCACTATAACCATAAAGCGTTCCTGCCACCATAAACATACCGCTTACTGCACCGCAGACCTCCCGAAGCCGGCCCATTCCCCCTCCAAAAGAGGAGCTTAACTTAATTGCTGTTTCCTCATCAATATCATATAAATCTGAAAATGCCAAAAATACCGCTTGAGCGCAATTATACCCTTCATGAAATAATTCTTTTGCTTTTATTTCTCTGCTTCCTGTTTCCATAAAAATCTCCTTTATTCTTTCGTTTTTTCAATCAATTTACCATCTTCTAAAGACAAGACTCTGCAATCCTTTAAAACCGCTGACATTCGGTGGGAAATAGAAAGCAGCATTCTTTCTTCACTAGCAGACAAAAGTACCTCTATTATCTTTTTTTCGGTCTCCCCATCCAGATTCGCCGTAATCTCATCCAGAAGTAAAATCGGCGGATCCATAACGATTGCACGGGCAATGGACAAGAGCTGTCTCTGTCCCTGTGAAAATAAGTACTCCTCTGCCTGTGTATAATATTGTTCTTCAAACTCTTCAATATACTCATGCAGTCCTACAAATTTCATTGCTCTTTCTACCTGTTCCCTGGTAATGGATGGGTCTCCCAAGGTAATTTGCCTTAAAATATCCCCTTCAACAAATCGAAAGTTCTGTTCCACATAGCCAAAAAATTTTCTTTTCTCTCCATTGGGAATCTGTGTCACATCATACTTTCCAAAACAAATTTTCCCACAATCCGCCTCCAAAAGGCCTAAAATCAATTTGAAAAGGGTACTCTTTCCTGCACCGGTTCTTCCTGTCAAGGTTACTTTTTCCTTTTCCTTTATCCTTAGGGAAACCTCCTCTAATAACGGATGCTGGGGCTGATAAGAAAAACTCACTTTATCAAACATAAGATTTGGTCCATTTTCCCGTATTTCTTCCCCTTTTATTCCCGTCGACTTTTTTTTATCTTCTTTTTCCCGAAAAAATTCATTTACCCGTTTTACACCTGCTGCCGCCTGCTGTATGCTTTGAAGTTCCATACCCAGATTCTCAATGGGGGAAAATATATTTGAAATAAGTTCCATTGCCGCCGCTGTCATACCAATGGAAATGCCAAAAAATGCCGTCTCGCCGGAACATAATAGTACCATAAGGGCAATGGAAAAGGCTCGAATCATTAAAATAATGGGGGAAAATATGGAATCATAAAAATTTACTTTTTCCATGGAATGAAAATTCTCCAGCAAATAGGTTTTATATCTTTCTTCCATGTATTTTTCCTTGCTAAAGGACTGAATCATCGTAATATTTCCAATGCTTTCCGGAATATGATTATTAACTTTAGCAATCAGCTGTCTGTTTTTCATCTGTGCTTTTAACATTCTCTTTTGAAAGCTTCTGGTAATTATATAAATAAGCGGTATCAGTAGAACCACCATTATTCCAAGCTTTTGGCTGAAAAACCAAATAGAAATTAAAATCCCGGTGATTTTCAAAATATCAATGGCCATACTTACAACTCCATTGGTAAACAATAGCTGAATGGATTCTACATCATTGGTAAATCGGGATACAACCATTCCGGATTCATTGGCAGCATAGTATTCCGAAGAAATTCTTTCCGCTTTTTTCATCATTTCAATACGAATGTTTTTAATTATTTTCTGTCCTAAAATAGTTAGAAGCCCTTCTTTTACAAAATCAAATATACCTATGAACCCAAGAACACCAAAATATACAAGTGCAATTTTCAATAATCCTTTTTTGGTATCTTGTGTCAAATACACGTCTACAATTACTCGAAGAATCTGTGGTGGAATCAAACTGCATCCCACTACTGCCAGTACCACGATTCCTAAGAGTGCGGAAAGTCCCTTGTTCTTCCTAATTACATGGAGTAAACATTCTTTTACGCTGTTATTTTTGTTATTCTTGTTATTTTTATTATTTTTGTTGTTTATTTTATTTTCTTTATTTTCTTTATTTTTCATAAGAATACCCATTTTTACAAATGGAAGTTCCATCCGCTTTCATAAGAAGTACCTTATCAAACTGTGGGAAAATTTCCAAACGGTGGGAAATTAAAATAACGATACTGTCTTTACATATCCTCTTTATGTTTTTCAAAATCTGTTGTTGTGTTTTTTCATCAATCGCGGAAAATGGGTCATCTAAAATAAGAATTTTCTTTCTATGATACAACGTTCTTGCCAGTGCAATTCTTGCCTGCTGCCCACCGCTTAAACTTGCACCCCCATTTCCAACCCGTGTATCCATTCCATCTTCCATGGTTTCCAAATCTTTTTCAAAGCATACCATTTTTATCATTTCCTGAACGTCTTCATGAGGGTATCCCACTTCACCCAACGTAATATTTTCATAAATGGTATCAGAAAGAAGTTGTGGGTCATGCCCCATATAGGAAATGCGGCTGCTTCTATCTTTTTCA
>JAVXEO010000091.1:0-5994 GCA_036658435.1 Acetivibrio sp. | reverse complement strand
AATCGGCAACCACACGATATAATTTCTTATTGTCGATTTTGGCTTCTTTTCCATTTTCATCAATAAGAGAAGCCTCCATTACTTTATTTAGTATCATACGGTTTTTATTTAGTTTATATTGAAGTCCACTGGAATACAGCTGAGCTGTATTCATAAGTGGTGCAATGGATGCATCAATCTCCGCTGCTGTTTTTAGTTCTTTTCCGGTTAAATAGATACTTACCAGTGGATATCCCGGTACCCCATCCGGTCCAATTCCAAGAGAGCTGATATCAAATGCATCCGTTACGGTTACCTCTCCCACTGCAAAGGTATCCCGAATCACTCCGCTTGGTATAATAGCTGCCACAACGGGTATATATCCATCCTTTTCTGCTTTTTTTACCGAATATATATATGCATCCGACAAAAGATTTCCCAGGGGTTCTTCTCTTAAAACCTTTCCAATCTCATTGACCGGAGTAAATTCCCAAGGATTATAAGTTAACACCTGATTCAGGGTATATCCAAACTGATTAAGATACAAGGTATCAATGGTGGATCGAAAGGCTGCAATTTTTTCTTTTGCTCCTTTATTTTCGGATACTGCCTTTGTAAGGGGAATCAGTTCATAATGACTGGCATCCCATCTTCCTTCCTGGGTTTTTTCCAGCTTAATGTTTCCAATACGGCTTCCATATTCCCCGGTAGAAACAATCCAGGTATTTCCTACCTGAATTGGTTTTTCCAATAAGCTGTGGGTGTGGCCGCTTATAATCAAATCCAGTTCCGGAACTGCCTTTGCCAAAAGTTCATCTTCTGATTTTTTAGGATCTTCACTGGTTCCGCAATGGGAAACACAAACAATCATATCCACATCTTCTTTTTCTTTAATCGTGGCAACGGTTTCCTTTACCCCTTCTGCGACCGGACGAAATGCAAGCTCGCAGGTCGGAGCACACACAAGGGCATCTTCTCCAAATACACCTAAAACAGCAACCTTCACCTTTCCTTTTGTAACCACTACATAAGGTTTTAGTCCTAATTTATCAAAGTCTGTTCCCTTTAACTCCGCGTTACATAAGACAACAGGAGGAATTTCCTCCCCACTGTTTTTAGCTGCATTCATCATGTTTACTAAACCCTTGGTGCGATAATCAAATTCATGGTTCCCCAAGGTGACGGCATCAAAACCCAGGTAGCCTAACATGCGAAGTTCAGAAGCCTGCTGTTCATATATGGTCTGATACAGTGTTCCCATAGAAAAATCACCACCATCCAGTACCAGTAAATCGGGATTTTCTTCCCTTTTTTGATCCAGAACCGTTTTCATTCGGGCAAATCCCCCCATTTGCACCATTTCCCCTTCGTATTCTGTTGTAAACCCTTCCAAATGAGAATGTAGGTCATGGGTAAAAACAACCTCTATTTCCCTTTTCTCTTGTGCTTTTACGTTAATAAATGCAAGACACAGCACTACCAGCACCATAGAAATCTTAATCCACTTTCCTTTGTTTTTCATTGCTTACCTCCTCCTTATATTACAATTTCTTTAATGAGTGATTTTTCGAAGCATCTTTAGCTGCTTCTGGGTATATGGTGGATAGCGAAGACAAATATCCGGAAATCCTTTGGATTTTAAGACCGCTTTTTCATGAGTAAAAGTTGCAAAGCTGTATTTTCCATGATAATTTCCCATACCACTGCTGCCAAGTCCACCAAAGGGAAGATAATGGTTTGCCAAATGCATAATCACATCATTCACGCAGCCTCCACCAAATTCCACCGTATTAATAATATTTTCCACCAGTTTCGGATTTCTGCTGAAAATATAAAATGCCAGAGACTTTGGTTTCTCTTTTAGAATTTTGATTACGTCTTTTAGGTTTTCATAAGAAATAATAGGGAGAATGGGTCCAAATATCTCTTCTTTCATAATCTCATCTTCAAAAGCAGCATTTATAAATAAGGTGGGCTCAATTTTTCGGCTCTTCTCTTCCCTTCTTCCTCCAACTTTCTCGGTCTCCCCATCAATCAGCCCAAGAAGACGTTCAAAATGGTGTTTATTAATGATTTTTGGATAGTCTTTATTTTCTAAGGCATTTCCATACATCTCTTCTATTTTTTTCTGAAGCTCGATTATAAACGCATCTTTAATAGAGGCATCTACCAATACATAATCCGGTGCAACGCAAGTCTGCCCTGCATTTAAAAATTTCCCCCAGGCAAGACGCTTTGCCGCTAGCTTAATGTCCCCGCTCTTCTCAATAATACAGGGACTTTTCCCTCCAAGTTCCAGTACAAGGGGAGTTACATGCCGGCTTGCTGCCTCCATTACTTTCTTTCCAACAGTTTCACTTCCTGTGAAGAAAATAAAATCATACCTCTGGTTCAGAATTTCATCATAAGAAGTTCCCTGGGGCAGGCAAATAACATGCCTCTCTTCAAAGGTCTCTTTTATGATTTTTTCTACTACCTTGGAAACCTCCCCGCTGCTCTTCGATACTTTCAAAATCACGCAGTTTCCAGCGGCGACTGCCCCAACCAAAGGTGCCATGGCTAACTGAAAGGGATAATTCCATGGAGACAAAATCAGCACAACTCCATACGGTTCCCGATAAACATAGCTGCTGGCCGGAAAATGGGTAATGGGCGTTCTTACCTTTTTCGGTCTCTGCCACCGTTCCAGATGCTTTAATGCCGACGTAATTTCAGTCTGTACCACCTGCACCTCTGTCAAATAGCTCTCTGCTTCACTTTTATTTAGGTCTCCTCTTAACGCCTGGTATATAAGGGGTTCATTCTTCGTAATCACCCTCTGGAGTTTACGAAGCATTTTCTTTCGATATGCCATATCTTTTGTCTGGTTGCTATCATAAAATTCTCTTTGCCTGTTCAAAATCTCATTCATCTATTTCACTCCTAATAAAACAAAATTGCAATTCCCAAAATATAGGTTGCCGTATAATATGTAAATAGGTTAAGGAACTTCATTATACCAAGTCGCTAGCGCGACGGCTAGCCCCATTTACAATATTTCCACCACTTTCTTGAAATAATTTCATATTTCGCAAAATAAAAGTAACGGTTTGTTTCTATATGTTTTATTGTTGAATCACCACAAGACAAAAATAAACACATATATTAACGAGCCACTATGTTTAATTTATCATTTTTTGAATCATTCAACAACTACATATTTAATTTTTTTATTCGCCCGCCCCCTTTTGAAGTGATTTTTATTTTTCAACTAATCATTTCAATTTTAAGGAGGTTCCATTATGGACTATTTTTCGATTTTTATTCAGATGCTTCAGACCAAAGGTCTGGCTGACAACACCATTCGTTCTTACAAAACTTATATCAATCCCTATCTGGCTTATCTTTCTTCCAGTTCCATCTTGCCTGAAAATGCTACATGGCAGGACATGAGAGATTTTTTTTCATGGATTAAATCTGCGCGTAATCTTTCTGACCGCACCATCAATATGATCATTTCCTATTTGCAGTTTTTTCACATGTATGTGTTACATAAGCCGTGGGACCGGACACAGATTCCATTCCGTAAATTTAATATCTATCTCCCCTTTGTTCCATCCAGGAAGGAGGTTCAGACTTTTATTTCTTCTTTAGAAGATCCGAAAGCCTGATTAGCTGTATCCATTCTCTATGCCACTGGGCTGCGCTTTGACGAACTTTGCCATCTACAGTGTAAGGATATCATTTCTTCTTCTAAAAAGATCCATGTGGCAGACTCAAAAAACCACCAGGATCGCTTTGTTCCAATGCCGGATATGATCTGGAACATGATTCTATCCTACTATCACGGGCTTACCGAAGAACTGAAGCCTAATACCTGGCTTTTTACCCAGCAACATTCCATCTGTAATCCTATGGATAAACAATGACTCCAAAAGATTGTATTAGAGACACGCCGACAACTGGGTATGAATGGCAAACTGACTTCTCACTCTTTTCGCCACTCGTATGTCAAGCCCAGACTAAAAATATTTATTAAGGTAAAAGGACTTCAAGTAAGGCTGCGCCTACAAAAAGTCCTTTTGATTCTTCCAATTATATGAATAATACGAAGCTCTAGAGTCTTTAGGATAGTGCAATGTTCAAACATAATGGAAATTCATCTAAGCTCTTGATTAAACTGTTCCTTTACTTGTGCAAGCTCTCTATTGAGATCGTGAATATATTCCGCACTTACGTTTCTTTCAAGCAGCTCCGCATAGCCTGAGCGACTACCAAATTAAGTACTATGTTGATGCACTATAAAAGCGCAATGCATTGTCACACTTTTTATAGCTGTTCTTGAAATTCTTTAAGTTTACTTTTCTCTACAAAGTTTAAGGTCATAGACGAATAAACGACTGGATTCTCGAATAAAGTAGTTATAAATTTATCTTGCAAATAGCAATGAGCTGCACCTGGAAAAAAGTCTGCTGGCAATGGGTATTTTGCATTAGGATTGTGAAAGATAGTTAACCCTTCTGACCATGGTTCTGAGTTTTCCTCAGTAACCAAATATTGAAATACATTTGGTTTAGAGGCATTAGGATCAGGGTTATAAACGCTTCCTATTCTATACATCAAAACATCATTTTCATCCAGCCCACACTGCTTTCCTATGCGACTAAATTTCGAAATTGTTGCACAAGACGAGTGTAAAACAGCGCTTATATGTTCAGCATTTTCTTGAAAAAAGAACCCAGAAGGGATTACGCTTCGTCCTTCGCCTTTAGTATGCTCTTTAACTTTTATCGGGTGTATTAATAACTCTCCGTTTTCATTGTATGAGTGATCATATTTATACCCATATAAATATGTTATCAAAGAATTCTGACTCCATGTCATTGAAAAAGTTTCATGAAAATCTGCTATTGCCAAAACAAATGGTTTGGCTTGTGTATGCAAATATTCCCAATAATGTTTTCCAGAGGCATCAGTGTGGGTTAGTTTGCTATATAGCGAACTCCCCCACCGCGAAGGCATTAACTCTTGCTTCTGAAAAATTTCGTCTATATTCGGCAGAGCAGTCCATATTTTGTCAGGTTCCTTGTTGGCTACTATCACAGCTTCTACAGAAACGCTTACTTGACTATCACTGACTAAAAAATCTGGTGCAAAATAACTGCGATCAATTTGCAACCCTTCTTCATTGAAGTAACAAAAGAGATAGAGCTCCCAAAGTCTGGCATCAAATCCTTGTGTTTGAAATTGTTCAATGAAGTTTCCATCCACATCGGTAAAATGTGGCATAATCTCATTTATTACATTCCTTGCGGCGGAATGAACTGGGCTTTTGGATATAAAATCGAAATATCCATCAAGTTTAGAGACTTTCACTTTTGGAACAAACAAATCCTTCACTGCATTTTTATTAAATCTTTTATTTGCAATTTCTGTTTGCTCCAATTCTTTCGAATAGGAAAATAAATAATCTTTTGCCGCATTTATATCTTTAATATCAATTTTCAAATCAATACATCGGATTTGTCTATTCTCATCACGAGCAGAAAAGATTACGGTGTAATTTTCATCTTGCCTATCAAGGCAAATGACACCCCACAGGCTTTTTGACTCATTCACATACCATTCAACTTCTTTATTAAAAAATTCAGCTAGATTGCTTCTAGTAAAAAACACATGCAAATCATATTGGTTTTTGGATATAGCTTGCAATTTTCTCACCCCTTCAAAATATCTTAAAATCATTATGAATTCCCCCGAAGATGCCACCCCTCCACTATGGAAACTTCGCATTATTAGCCCAATCGATAATTCATCCCGCTTCCAAATTATTGCTATAATAATCGATTGGCGAATACTCTCAGATTTTCACTAATCAGCATTTTCAAGCCGCTTCACTCCAGCCGAATTAGCCAACGATCGCATCTGTTCTTTTGCCACGCGATTTAGTTCCATCAGCCTATCGTCACGGCTCATTCCACGCTTAATCATCTCAGCGTTTAGGCTTTCCATATTAGACAGCACAATCAGTTGCTG
>JAVXEO010000090.1:0-6014 GCA_036658435.1 Acetivibrio sp. | reverse complement strand
TTTTTAATGGTTCTTCTTTTAATGGTTCTTTTTTTAATGGCTCTTCTTTTAATGGTTCTTCTTTTAATGGCTCTTCTTTTCTTACTTCCGTAGTCACCAATTCATTTTCAGATTCTTTTTTCTTTTGTCTTTCTTTGGGCTTACGGGTTTTTTTATGTTTTTCCCTTTTAGGGAATATCGTTATGCCAATAATCTTTACCTTCCAGTTTAATTTTTCTTCTTCATATAAAAGCGATAAATGTAAGGCAGAAAGAAACCAGCTTACTTTTATTTTTGCAAAGAAGCTCTCTTCCTTTGACAGATTCACATTATAGCGAAGGGGAACCCATAGAACGAGTCCAAGTACTGCAAGTACTGTGCCCAAAAGAATCAACAAAATAATGCCGATTATCTTTAGTATAAATAAAATTATATGCACCTCTCACCTATCCTATCCTTTACGAAAATGTAAAATACTCGTTTACTTTAATGTCTCCCGTTTTTTGATACATATCCTCTATCATATCCTGAAGTAAATCTAAGGCATCTTCCTGAGTTTTTGCAAGCCCCGCTATATAAAGGTCACGCGTTCGATAATAACGAAAAAACAATTCATTACCATTCAAAATGTCAAACAAATTATGTTCATTGGATGCCAGACAGATACAATATACGTTCAAAGGGAGCTTTCCACCTTCTACTTTTTGTTTCCATTTTTCCGGATTTTTTCTTATGGATTCGTCCAAATAAAGTTCATTACTCCACCTTATCATATGCCGCACCTACTTCTATAACTCCATGAGTTCACTCAAGATTTTCATGGAAACATTCTTTTCTGAAAAATCACTGCATTGCCCTAAACTGTTTTTTATATAATCCATAACCTCTTGGGTTGTATGAAAAAATACAGGAAGCTTATTCAAGGTATTGGCCATGACCGCACGATTTATCATCTTATGGTTTTTTTGAAATAATGTATTTAAGTCTCTATGCAAAGTTTCAAAAGCTTCTCTTACAAAAGTATCCTCCGCTTCTGTGGTATCCCCTTCTTTGTCTAATTCAATAAAAATACTGGTTGACATGAGTTTTCCCATTTTTATTAATTTCAGTATTCTTTCATCGGTATTCTTATCTACTTTATCCGAAATACCTCCTTCCAGACGCATAATTTTATCAAAAGCACTCTCCTGTTTTCCTTCTAATAAAACCAGCTTGTCTTCCACCTGCCATTCTTCTTTTTCAATGTCCTGTAATATTTCTAAACAGATTTTCTCTTCCTTAAAATCTTCCTCATTTTTAAATGGAATTCCAAGAATTGCCGTGTACACACTATTTAAAAGTTCCTGTACCCGAACATAAAAATCTGTTTTTTCCACTAAATCCTGTGCCATTTCTTCCAAACTTTCTTCCAGTTTTTTGTGCTCTTCTTCTGTTAATTCTGTATAATCCGCATTCTGAAGGGAATCCACGGTTTCTTTGTATTCAGGAAAAAGTTCATCCATTCCTTCTGGCCGGTATAGCATAGCACTGGTACGAATCATATAGAGGAAAGAAGAAAGCGACTCCCTGTCCCCTCCTTTATATAAGGTCATACTTTCTCTTATCAAATCAAAGTAATGGCTTCTTGTCATTCTCACCGGAAGTTGTCCAATAATTTCTTTGATATTTTCATTAATTACCATATTATCTTTTACTGAAAAAACATATTGAAACAGCTTGTCTGTAAAGGCAGTCTCTTCTATTTCTTCTTCTGCATGATATCTTTGTTCCATACGGTTTAAAACATATTCGTATATTTGCAGAATATCTGTATATGCTGTTAGTACCTGCATTTTTTTAATCATTTCATTTCGTTGTTTGTCAAGGCACTCTATCGTTTCATTGATACATGGATTCTCTCCCAACAGCACCAGAATTCCCCGGTGTATGACTTCTGGCAGTTCTTCTTTGAAAGCCTTTTTTTCTGTTATTTGCTCAAATAAAGTATAATATTCAAAGGTTCCTTTTATAAGAGCTGCTTTATAATAAGCACTTCCCAATATACTATTCTTATTAAATGACTGCATAAAATTCTCCTATCCTTTCCTCTATTTCCAAGGGTCTCCATTTCTTATATTATACCTATATTAATACCCAACTGTCAAACCATCTCAGGAAATGTTCTACATAGTTAACCGATATAGGAAAACCGGATAGCACCGGATAAAACATAATAAAACATCCCACTGCAAGTCCCACATAAAGGATACTATACTTTTTCCAAATTCCAGGATTGGTTTTTAACAATTGGTATACCACATAAGTAATCATTAAAACAATAAAAGGTACACTTGGAAAATAATGATAAATAAAGGTAATTCTTGTTACAAAAAACCAAGGTAAATATTGTGTCAAATACGCTATGGATAAAAATCCGGCCATTTTTTCTTTCTTTTTAATTGCCTGATAGAGGCAGTAGAAAAATGCCGGAATTCCCGCCCACCATACAAAAGGATTTCCAAAGGCACTGATTCCTTCTTTTATGGTTTCTGAAATTGTACCGGAATAATACCAGATTGGACGATACATCGTTGGCCACTGATACCACCAGGAGGAATATGCATGAGTAGCATCTACACTGGTATGGTAGGATAGCATGGTCTGTTGATTATAAAGCATTTTTTCTATTAAATTATCATGGATTCCATCTTCAAATGGCAGGTAGGAAAGAGTATAAATCACAACCGGAATCACTATAAAAAATAAAAGACACCATAAGCAGGTTTTCAATGCTTTTTTTCGATTTTCATTCCAAAGAAAAATAAAAAATAAAATTGCCAGTCCTAATCCGGCATAAATTCCCGTCCATTTACAGGCAACACCCAGTCCCATACTAATTCCCGAAAATAAGAGCCACTTTTTGTGTTTTTCTTTCCAATACAAGAACATAAAAAAATACATGGCTATAATAAAGAACGTAACAAATACATCGATTGTCGCAATTCGAGTTTGGGTAAAATGCATAAAGTCTGCTGCAAAAAGCACCGTTGCAAAAGTGCTTAAAAAAGAATTTCCAAAAATCTTAAATACAAAAAGATAAAGTAGCGGAAGCATCAGCACCCCAAATAAAGTTCCCATAAACCGCCATCCAAAAGGATTCATTCCAAATATTTTAATTCCCGCCCCAATTGCTATTTTGCCAAGAGGTGGATGGGTATTTTCATAACTGTAGAGTCCCTGTGTATATTCGTATGCTGTTCTGGCATGATATATTTCATCAAAGTATGTACTGTTATGGTAGCTCCTTCTTCCGTCATATAAAGACGCTTCATCCAAAAGTTCTGCTGCCAAGGGGTAGCTTTCTATGGGTTCTATGACTTTTCCGTCAAAATCGTAAAAAACCAGTTCTCCAACATGGGCTTTTGGACTTAGAGATGTAAATTTAAAGTACTGTCCCTTATCATTTATAGAAAGGCTGTCCCAGGCAAATACGCTCCCCATCGTCCATTCGAAACCAGGGCTATAAGGTCCCTCTGGATTTTCTGAGATTTCCAAACGAAATTCCCGATTTTCATAGGTTCCAAGAAAATAATCCATTTTTGAAAGATAAGTGGAACTGCCAAAATCAAATACAATACTCTCCCCTTCTGTTTGAAAATTATAAAAAGTAGAAGGTGCCTGTCGATCTCCCAGATTATAAAAAGCAATGGCTCCATATAGTCCAGTTATCATTATCATCAGTATGTAATCTTTTTTTCTGAGTTTTTCATTGGTTTTCCATATGGAAGTTTCCTCCATCGTTGAAACATTTTCCTTATGCCTTTCTGGATTAGGGGAAGACTTCTGTATCTTTTTTATTTTATTTTTAACATAATAACAATAAACAGAATAAGCAAAATAAACATATCCGCCAAGTAAAATAAGTGAACTCATCACAGAAATAAAGCTTCTTTTCCCGACGACATTTTCTGGATGTGTCAAAACATGGTATACGTTTAACCAATGTGCAATAGAAAATATAAAGTAACTAATCAGCCATTCTCTTTTTTCCTCATATAAATAAGCCATTAATAAAAGAATTAAAAGGGGATATAGATATCGTTCATGCATACGTACGGAAAAAGTAAACATACCTCCTATAATGAAGGCCCCTGAAATAAAATATCTTCCTTTTTCCGGAACTTGCTTTTGATTCCCCTTCATCCAAAAATAAGTTGTCAAAAATAAAATTCCAAAAATGGCCAAGCTTCCTATTTTATTAAGTGAAAGTCCTAAAATTTGTGTTTCTTGGGATACCCAGTTCATCCCCAGCAGGTTCCACAGATTATAGGCATTTACCGAAGCATAGGGATAAGATCCCATGGTTGCAATGTATTGATTTACCACCGTGTTAATTCCAAATGGCATCATTCCCAATAGCAAAGCCAGCACTGCTGCCAGTGCCCATAATGCCTGTCTTGAAAATTCACGCAGACAGAAGGTTCCATTTTTAAAAATACGATTCCAGACTCCATATAAAATGACGGGAGTAAAGATAAGAGTCTGTGGTTTTATGAGAATTCCCACTGCAAAAACAAAATAAGAGAGAGGAAGTCTATCTTCACTTACCAAATAACAGGCTAGGACGACACATAAAACAAAGATTGAATCTACCTGTCCCCAAACACTGCTGTTTAGGAGTATAACCGGGTTAAATAAATAGACAAGCGTTATAAATACTGCTATTTTCTCATTCTTTTTCAAACAAACCTTCCAAAGTAAAAATGCAGTTGCTGCATCACAGCAGATGGCCGGAAGCTTAATCAGCAACAGGCTTAAAAATGAAAGGCCATGTATGTTGAAAATCTGCCGTATTTTACCAATTCCCCATAAGATATACATATATCCCGGTGGATAATCTGTGAAAATCTCCGTACTATAAAATCCCCTGCAGCCGGTTTCCACCATTCGGTCCGCCCAGCTCATAAAGCAATTTATATCGGTAGAATGTCCTAACGTCCCACCTGATAGCATTATCCTTATAATAATCCCAGTCAATAAAATAAAAAATATGGTTTGTTGCTGCTTTTTCAGTTTTTGCTTTTCCACGTTCCGATTCCTCCCCCACCGTATCGTAAAAAAGGTCGACAGTCCCCAAGGATTTGCCGACCCTATTCATAATTTAATGCTTTTTTACATGTTCATGGGTAAATAGGTGTTCCATGCAGTATTCATAATTTCCTTCACATTTTGAGCAAAAACGAAATTCTAGTGTTTCATCATCTTGTTCTGTACGACCACACACAGCACATTTGTGTCTGGTAACCCCTTCATTCAAACGAACTTCTTTTTTAAATTTTGCCTTTCGATACTGTTGTTTTGGTGATACCTTTTTGTAATTTCTCGTCATAAGGAAAAAAATCAAGAAGTTGGCAATTCCCACCAATGAAGCCAATGCAAGGGACACCTGCCCCACTACCAGGTAAGAAATCACATTATAACCAATAATAACACCATACAATATGCCCAACCACTTTACCTTAATTGGAATGACAAAAAATAGTAATAGCTGAACGTTTGGATACAGCACCGCAAAAGCTAAAAACATAGCCTGATTAATTGCTCCCAGTCCCATAGGAAAGCTGGCTCCCAATGTTACATACAAAATAATGGAAGATAAAATATTTAATAAAATACCGGATAAATAATATAAATTGAATCGAAATGCTCCCCATGCATTTTCAAGGGAGTTTCCTATCATATAATATAAATACATTTCAATTGCAAAAAATAAAATATCCATGGGATTCATAAAAGAACCGCCGCCAATCAACCCCGGATAAAATATAAATGTAACTAAACGCCAGATCTGCCCATGTAATATCTGCCCAAAATCCAACGATAGATAGCTGAAATAAAACTGGGGCACCATTACTCCAAGAATGGCTCCAACTACATTAATAATAACAATATAACGCATAAGTCCGGCAATTGCATGACGGCCAAACTTTCGTTCCATTTTATTCAAAAATTTCATCTGTAACCTCTTTCCTTCACTTAAGTATCTTTTATTCTAT
>JAVXEO010000089.1:0-6250 GCA_036658435.1 Acetivibrio sp. | reverse complement strand
ATTAATGTTATACAATAAAAATCACCATCCTGTTCTGTAAACGACATAAACGCTCCATAGTGAGTGCGTAGATTTTCTCCTATGGATTTACACTATAATACTCAGTCAGGGAATAAAAGAAACCATTCAATGGTACTTAGAGAATGAGAAATGGATGAAAAATGTAACGACTGGGCAATATCAAGAATATTATAAGAGAATGTATTAGTACAAATTTCTATAGATAAAAGAATAAGATGTGATACCTTTGGAAACCTCAATAAGTTACTTATTAAGGGTTTCCAAAGTTTCTTTTAGAGCATCTAAGGTCTGTGTAATATCCTCATCCCTTGCATTTTCACCCATGTGCCCAATGCGAAGGACTTCACCGGCCAGAATATCAAAAGAACCGGCAATCATGATTCCATGCACCTCTTGCATTCGATTCAAAATATCACAGGACTTTAGTCCCTTGGGAACCTTAAATACGGTAACGGTATTAGAATATCCACTGCGATTATAAAGGGAAAGACCCAGACCGGTGATAAAATCACGAGTACGTTTGGCACATCTGGCGTGGCGGTCTAAAATATCCGGATCCGCGGCTACATTTTCAAGAGCCGTGCGAAGACCGTAAATGTCACTAATGGGCATACTGTATGGAAACCATTTATCTTTGTAATAGTTTTCAAAGGTAAGAATGTTGGCATAAAAGGAGGCAATTGGTGACTTTCTTCTTTTCATAGATACAAAAGCCGCTTCACTGATGGTCAGCATGGTTAGACCAATGGGAGCAGAAAGAGCTTTCTGAGAGCCAAGGCATAAAATATCAATCTGGCTTTGATCTACGTTGACTTCATTTCCGAAAGCACCGGCTACAGAGTCTACAACGGTAAGAATACCATACTTTTTTAACAAAGGGCAAATTGCCTGAATATTGTTTAACATACCGCTTGGCGTATCACAATGGACAAGGGTAGCATATTTAAAAGCATGATCTTTTCTTAAAAATTCTTCAATTTGTGTGATAGAAAGCTCTTCTTGATAATCCGAGCTTAAAAGCACCGGAGTGCCGCCATATAAAGTTACAAAATCGGCAAAGCCTCTTCCAAAAATCCCATTATCCAATACAAGGACACGGTCACCTCGTTCCGTTAGAGAAGCACAGGCTGCTTCCAGACCAAGAATTCCTTCTCCACTTAAGATATAAGAGGTATTTTTTGTGTGCATTAAATGACTTAAAAGTTCACAGGTTTTTTTATATTCATCATAAAAATTTAAATCCAAATCCGGATTCGTAGTTTCCAGGCTTCGTGCAATTCTCACATTTTCACGAATTTGTGTAGGTCCGGGGGTCATAAGTTTCATCATTTTAAAAACCATACCTTTCTTTTATTATAATAGATGGCGAAGTCCCTTTTCAAAAGGCTTGATCAGAAGAAGGACAACGACACCGGCGGCACCAACTTGTATTATGTTTCCGGGAATGGAACCCAGAGGAGCGATCCAGTTATGATAGAGGAGGGATTCAAAAACGTAGTATCCGGCAACCTTGAGAGCCAATGCCGCAAGTACAGCCAGAATACGGAAGGAAAAGGATTTACGCTTTTCACAAATAGCTCCAACGGTGTACCCCATTAGGCCTACTACAATAAAGGTGCAGGGTGCCCACATAACCCATCCGGATAAAAGGTCAAAAAGCCCCATTCCAATGGCACCGGTAATGGCACCGGTACGCTTTCCATATAGCATAGCGGCCATAAACAGAGGAACGTTTCCAAGATGAATCAGTCCGCCGTTACCTGCAATAGGAAGACGAATATTTACAAAGTAAGTAAAAACAAGTGTTAAAGCGATAAACATAGCCGTAACGGTAATTTCTTTTGTTGTGGATAAGGATTTGGTTTGCTGGGTTGAATGTTCCATAATAAGTTCCCTTCTTTTGCTTCATTTTGTATTTAGTTGTTATCATACACAAAAATTGGATAGGTTGGAATAGCCAGATTTAGAAAAGTTAACGGTACCAGATTATAAAAAAAGTACTGTGCAATTCGGCTATTTTGTGATACAATATAAAGAAAACGAATTTTTATTCCTACCATATTTTAAAAAAGAAAACTTCACTTCTTATATACTGATGGAGTAAGAAAGTACTTACCGAAAGGAAATGATGTATGAAAAATTTAAGTGTAAAAATCAAAATGTTAGTTTTAATGTTGTTAGTTGTGGTATTAACCGGTTTTACCGTGATAAGCTCCTTATTCTCCATAGCCAGGGTGGACAATGATTCCTTGGCTATTTTGGAGGAGCAGATTCGAGCCGATTATGACAAGAACATAAAGGATCAGGTGCAAACCGTAATCACGCTTCTGGATGGAATCAATAAAAAGTGTGAGGCTGGACAGTACACCCTGGAAGAAGGAAAAAAGATAGCAGCCGATCTGGTTCGTGACCTACGCTATGGGGATGGTGGATACTTCTGGATTGATACCGTAGACGGAGAGAATGTGGTACTCCTTGGAAAGGATACCGAGGGTACCAATCGTCTGGATGCAAAGGATACCGATGGATTTGAATTTATTAAGGCAATCCTTCAGGCAGGACAGCAGGGAGAAGGCGGCTATACGGATTATGTATTTCCAAAAGAAGGAGGAAACGAATCTCTTCCGAAACGTGCCTATTCCAAGGTATTTGAACCTTTTGGCTGGTGTGTTGGCACCGGAAATTACACGGACTATATTGATACACTGCTGGTAGAAAAGGAAAAGGAACAAGACGTTATGGAACTGGCAGAACAGGATCGCTTAGTGCGCGTGGTTCTTGCCTTATTTGCAGTCGTTTTTGTTTTAGCAATTTATATTATGCTGGATATTGTGGGTGCTCTAAAAAAAGCAATGACCTATTTGAAAATATTAGAAAGTGGAGACTTTTCAGTATCTGCGCCCAAGAAGTTCCGAAAGAGAAGGGATGAATTTGGAAAACTTGCCAAAGGCATGGAAGCGATGTCAGATGCCATGAACTCCGTGATTGGAACGGTGAAAGAGGAATGCGTTCATTTAGAAGAGGTCGTGGATGGAGTGACTACAAATGTAGAGTCACTGAACGTGGAAATTGAAGGCGTTTCAGCTACCACAGAAGAACTGGCAGCAAGCATGGAACAGACAGCGGCATCCGCAGGAGAAATCACCTCCATGTCCAAAGAAATTGCAGAGGCATCTAAAAATATGGCGGTACGTGCACAGGAAGGTGCAGAACAGGTAATAGAGATCCGCAATCGTGCAGGAAATGCGAAAGAGGAGATCTTTACAAATAGAAAACAGGTAAAAGAGGTTCATGGAGAGATCCAGGAAAGTTTGGAAAGAGCATTGGAACAGGCAAAAGTGGTTACAGAAATCGAAGTATTGGCCAGAGCCATTGAAGGAATCACCTCACAGACCAATCTTTTGGCATTAAATGCATCCATTGAGGCTGCAAGAGCCGGAGAAGCCGGAAAAGGATTTGCAGTGGTAGCCGATGAAATCCGCAATCTTGCAGAACAGTCAAAAGATGCCGTTATGAATATTCAACAGGTTACACAGGGAGTAACCACAGCCGTTAAGAACTTGACAGAGGACTCCCAGCGATTGCTTCAGTTTGTTTCAAATGATATCGTAAAAAGCTTTGATATGTTTGAAGAAACGGCCAATGAATATAGTGGAGATGCTACCCATGTGGATGAACTGGTAACGGATTTCAGCGCTATTTCAGAGGAACTTTTAGCATCCATAGAAGGAGTTTTATCTGCAGTTACAGAAGTAAGCAAGGCGTCAGAAGAAGGTGCATTGGGAACTAATGAAATTGCAGAAAGAAGTACTTCCGTTGCAAATAAGTCAAGTGAAGTCTTTAGTATGACGAAAAAGGCAGAACAGACAGCGATAGAATTAAAGGGCCATGTGGATCATTTTAAAACAAAATAGGAACCAGATGATAACGGAAAATATGTAATAAGGGAGAATATATGTGGATACATATGATACAATAAACGATATTTTGGTGCATTTATTTAATGAAATCTGGGAACTGGAAGAAAAGGCAATTATCACAGAAGAGTTCAAAGATATCACAAACAATGATATGCATGTAATAGAGGCCATTGGATTGGGGGACGGAAAGAATATGTCCTCCATTGCCAAAAAACTGAATATTACGGTGGGTGCATTGACAACAGCAATGAATAGCCTTGTAAAGAAAGAATATGCCATAAGAGAAAGAAGCGAGAAGGACCGAAGAGTGGTGTATATTCGTTTGGCAGAAAAAGGAGAACATGCGTACAACCACCATAAAGAGTTTCACACAAAGATGATAGACGCCGTAATAAAGAGTCTAAATGCGGAGGAACTGCCAATTCTTATGAAGACACTAAAGGAATTGGCAGAATTTTTCAGAAATTACAAAGAGGAAAAATAAATGGATTTATTACAACTTATTTTAATTGCAGTGGGGTTGGCAATGGATGCTTTTGCGGTATCCATATGTAAAGGGTTGCAGATGAAGAGGGTTGATTATAAATATGCAGTGCTTATCGCAGCTTTTTTTGGTGTATTTCAAGCAGGAATGCCATGGATTGGCTGGGTATTGGGCAGACAGTTTGAAAAATATATAACCAATGTGGATCACTGGATTGCTTTTATACTCTTAGTCTTTATTGGTGGAAAGATGATAATAGAAGCCTTTAAGACCGGTGAAGAGGATGCCGGGGATGTAAAATATGATTTGAAGGAAATATTGGTGTTAGCCCTGGCAACCAGTATCGATGCTTTAGCCATTGGAATTACCTTTGCTTTTTTGCAAATGAAAATTTTAGTGCCCATGCTTTTAATTGGAATCATTACGTTTTTTCTTTCCATTATTGGGGTTTTGGTTGGAAATCGTTTTGGAACGAAATACAAAAGCAAGGCAGAACTTGCCGGTGGAATTATTCTTATACTGATTGGCTTGAAAATCGTATTGGAGCACATGGGAGTACTGGCGTTATAAGTAGTAGCATCTGCGAAAGAAGGATTATTCTTGAAGAAAGAAAAAATAGAACCCTTGAAGGAACCTTGGAAAATATGGAATTACTGGAAAAAAGAAGCGGGAACGGTTGCACTTATTACCCTTTCCGGTATTCTTTATAATGTTGGTATGTTGGCAGGTCCCATATATCAAGGGAAAATGATTGATTCATTATTGCAGAAGACCCAGAGAAAAGAAGTGTTTTTACTGGCTCTTCTTTTTGTTTTTTTGATTTTTGCGGTACAGGTGTTTCGATATATAAAACGTTTTTATATTCGGCGTTTTGCAAATCGAACCAGTGCAGCCATGCGTTTTATGATTTACAATGGGATTGTGTACAAAAATCCAAAGGAAATGAGAGCGGAAAGTCTGGGAAGTCTTATGACAAAAGCCATTTCCGATGTGGAAGCCTGCGTAGAAGGAATGCGAAAATTTACTACGGAAGTATTTGATACAGGGATTCTTCTAGGGTCCTATTTTGTGGCACTTTTAGCCTACGATTGGAAAATTACACTGGCGGCCAGTGTATTTGTTCCTGTGGCACTGTTTATTGCAGAAAAGTTAAAGAAAGTAATTTATAGGTATACCCAGACCTACCGTAAAACAATGGGTAAAGTGACACAGTCAACCTATGATAAAATTGATAATGCCATGCTTTATCGTCTTTATGGGAGAGAAAAAGAAAACCAAAAGGAGTATGAGAAACTTTTGGACACCTATGAAAGAGATGGGGTGATTGCCAATGTATGGGAAAATGCAATGCAGCCTATTTACAATGTAATTGCAATGGTGGGTATTGTTGTTATTATTACGTTTGCAGGTGGAAAGGTTTTGGATGGAAGCTTTACCATAGGAGTATTTTCTACCTATGTATCCATCTTTACCGCCATGGCATTTAAAGCAAGCAAGGCTGCCAAGCTATTTAATTCCGTGCAGAAAGCAATGATTTCCTGGAAGAGAATCAAGCCATATATGGAACCCTATCAAGAAGAGTGGAAGGCATCCAAAGGGGGAGAAGTAAATACCGTGCAGGTACGAGACTTGCATTTTTCCTATGAGGGAGAGAAAGAAATGATAAAGGGAATGAACCTGGATATAAAAACAGGTGAAATTCTGGGGGTAACGGGACCGGTTGCCTGTGGAAAAAGCACATTTGGAAAGATTTTCCTTGGAAATTATGAATATCGTGGCAAAATTAAAATAGGAGATTGGGAACTTCGCAGTTTAAATGAAAAAG
>JAVXEO010000088.1:0-6622 GCA_036658435.1 Acetivibrio sp. | reverse complement strand
AAATACGCCAGGGACGTGTGGAGCGACCGGGGTATGGGGAGGGGAGCCGGGAACAAAAAATTGAAATACAGGTGCAAAAGGGAAAAGAAAAAGCCTTTTTTAAAAAAAAAGAGATTTCTCTTGAAATTGAAGAGAGAAAATATAATGAGGTGGAATGGGAAAATGCGGTTATAAAGGCTGAGAAATATATTCGCCAGACCTATCTTGGAGAAAATATAAATGAGAAGGAAGTAAACCAATCCTTGGTTCTTAAGAAAGAAATTCCGGATTCCGGGATATCCGTAGACTGGAACGTTGGCTATGACGGAATCATAAAGGGAGATGGAAGCATTGACTGGGACAAGGCAGGAGAAGCGACGAGAGCGGTTACGCTAGTGGCAAAGCTTTCTTCGGAGGAGTGGGAAAAAGAAGTAACCCTTACCTTTCTTGTTGTGCCCAAAGTGTTTACAAAGGAAGAACTTTTTTTGAAACGTTTTCAAGAACTCTATAGACAAAGAGAAAGAGAAGGAAAAACAGAAAAGGAGATTTATTTGCCTGAAAAAATAGACGGGTTAAGGGTTCGGTATGAAGAACCAAAGGAAGATAAACTGGAGATTTTTTTTGTTTTGGGTATTTTGGCAGCAGTGCTGGTTCCGATGGGAGAGAAACAACGGATAAAAAATGAAGAAAAGCGCAGAAATAAGCAGCTGGAGTTGGATTATCCTAATATGGTAAATAAATTTGTGCTTTTACTGGGGGCCGGTATGACCATTGGTGGAGCGTGGAAGAAAATAAGTGATACATATTCTGATAAAAGGATAGAGGAAAATGGAAAAAAAAGATACGTATACGAGGAAATGCTTTTTACACGAAAGGAAATGGAAAATGGAATTGCTGAGGTAAGAGCATATGAGGCCTTTGGAAAGAGATGCCAGCGGATGGAGTATTTAAAATTTAGTACGCTGCTTTCACAAAATCTTCGAAAAGGAAGTGCCAGAATTTTAGAACTTTTAGAGGAAGAAACCATGGAAGCTTTTGAAAATCGAAAGGAGGGTGCGAAAAAACAAGGAGAAGAAGCGGGAACGAAGCTGCTTTTCCCAATGATACTAATGTTGCTGTTAGTTATGCTGCTTATTATAATACCGGCATTTACAAACTTTTAGAAAGGAAAATTGGGTTGAAGAATATGGAAAAAAACAGTAAAGAAATTAAGAAAGAAATAAAAAAAGAAAGTGGGAGCCAGTGGAAGAGGTTCTTAAAAGAAGAGGATGGCGTTGGTGTTGTGGAACTAATATTAATACTGGTTATTTTAATTGGTCTTGTACTTTTATTTAAGGGCAAAATATCTGAACTTGTAGAAAAGGCCTTTAAGAGTATTTCCAGTGATAGTAATAACATTATAAATTAGAAACTGTGGATAACTTCATGAAAAAAAGAAAAACCGGTGGAGAAATTACTGTATTTTTAACTTTAATGCTTTTGATTCTTCTTTCCTTTTTTTCGACAGCCATACAATCTGCAGTACAAGTGGTACAAAAAACATACTGTGAGAGAGATCTAAGACTTTGCACACAAAGTTTATTTACCCAGTACGCAAGACCATTATGGGAAAAATATCATTTGTTTATGCTGGAGGGGGAGGAAGCTTCTTATATAAAAAATCGCATGGAGGATTATGGTGGCAACATAAGCGGTCCATTTTTTCGAGAAGAGAACAGCCAGATAAGAGTTGAAAAAATAACAAACTTTTTAGATAAGGATGGAAGCATTTACTTAGAAGAAATAAAAGCCTATATGAAATATCACGGAGTCAAGGAAGGGCTGGAAAGCGTAAATATGGACGTAGAGGACATGGAAAAGGCCAGGAATACACGAAATCTTTTGGAAAAGAAAAATGAGCTGGATGTAAAATTAGGGCAGCTGGACCGCAGCGTTTTAGAAGCAATTCGCTTGATAGAGGGAATTGAAATTCGAGATGGAAAGATAGAGACAAGCTCTACTTTTATAAAGCAAATGGTTTCAGGAGAAATTAATGCTATTTCTGTGGGGCTTAACAATTCCATTATTTGGGAGGCATTAAAGGGAAAATATCTACACTCCAAGGCATGTGATATTCATACATGCCAAAGGCTTAAAAGGACAATACATAGTGCATTGAAAGAAATAGATAAGATTGAAGAAAAACAGAAAATGCTTCCGGGAGAAGTAGAAGAATATAAGAATTATTTTGAGGAGAAAAAGCCGAAAGTACTGGAAGAAGTTAGAGAAACTCTTAGCCATGATTTAAACCGGATCGACAGCTATACAAAAAAGCAGAATACGGAACAAAGTTTAAGCCAACAACTAATTCAAATGAAGGGAGTATTAGAGAACAACGCTGAAATACTGGAAATATATGAAAAACATCATATGGAAAAGGGTGCAATGGAAATTCTTGCTGCCTATCAGGTACAATGCTTACAATTTGATTATGGAGCTTTGGAAATTCAAGGAAAAGAAAGTCCACTTTCTAAACTTAAGAAAGAGGTGGGAAATGGAATTTTACAGATGACGCTTGAAAATCCTTCTATTATAGGAGAAAAACCGTATCCTCCCGCCTTTCCATTTGAAGAGAAAAAACAAGAAGAACTTCTAAAAAAAGGAATAAGCACAGCATTGGAAATTGCCTACTATCAAATGCATTTTTCTAATTTTTCTACAGAAAAAGGAGAAGGGGGAGAAGAAATTTCTTGTGAGCAGGAGCAGATTGCAGCAGGGGGAAATTCTGAAAAAGAGGCCCTTGAAAATTATTTGAGCCAATTATTAATAGAAAGAACCACGTATAATTTTTTATATCTGGTACAAGATGGGGAAAAAAGCCGGGAAGCTTATTTGGCAGCACTGGGGCTCGTTGGATTTAGCTGCATGGAACCTTTGATTCAGACAGCTAAATACAGTATTTTAATGGGATGGGCAGCCGCCGAAGGAATGGTAGACCTTGCAATTTTGTTAAAAGGAGGAAAAATAGCACGTTGGAAGACCTCGTGTACATTTTTGATAAGCTTTCAGGAACTGTTTATTTTTGGAAAAGATTTTATTCAAGAAAAGGCAAAAGAGGGACTTTGCCAGGAAGCAAGTGGAGGAAAGTCCTATGAGGAATATTTAAAAGGAATGCTGCTGCTCCAAAAATCTCAAATTCGTTTGGGACGTTCCCTAAAAATTATAGAACGAAATATGAAAGAAAGCTATGTAGAAGATTTTTCGATTTCTAAGGGTATTTTTGGAATCGCAGTAAAAGAAGAAATCACATTAAAAAATGGAAATTGTATGGAAAGTACAATTTTATATTCATATTAAAGCAAAGGGGTGACTGGGTATCCTTTTCTGAGAAACTATAAACCATTTATTCTCGCCCGAAAAGAAGACTATCAAAAATTCTATAACAGAAAAGGATAGCCAGTTGCCTCTTTGCAGATAGGAGTATCACTGCAAATATGAAAAAAGGCTCTATAACCGTAGAAGCTTCTCTGGTCTTACCTATATTTTTATTTTTTTTATTGGGTTTTTTTTACTTTTTCAATATGCTATCCCTACAGGATTTGGTACAAAAGGCATTAACGGATACCGCCAATGAACTCTCTTTAAGGGCATATTTTGAAGAGAAGGAAAGCAGTGAGGCGGAAACCTATCTTTTATTTGCAAAAAATATAGGAAGAAATTATTTTGGAGAATCCTGTATTTCAAAGGGAATGATATCACTTAGGGGCTCTTATTATGAAAAAGAAGAAATTATACTTTCTGCAGACTATATAATTAAGATTCCGGTTCCGTTTTGGAATAAAAAGCGTTTGCTTGTAAACCAGAAGGTTCGAACCAGAAAATTTTTGGGAAGAGACCGGAGAGAAGAAAACGGTGGATTTGAAGAGGAAAATTCTGATGAAATTTACGTATATATAGCAGAAAATGGGAGGGTTTATCACACAACAGATACCTGTTCCCATCTTAAACGCTCCATTGAAAAAATAGATATAAGCACGGTGGGGAAAAGAAGAAATCACCATGGAGGAAAATATAAGCCTTGCGAAATTTGTGCAAAGGGAAAATGGGAGGAAAAGGAGACGATTTGTTATATTACACGGGAGGGAGACCGCTACCATAAGCTTAGCAGCTGCCCGGGGTTAAAGAGAACAATAAAAAAGGTTCCCTTAGAGCAGGTGATTGGTTGGAATGCTTGTAAAAGGTGCAAAAAAAAGGAAAAATAGAAAATCAAATGGAGGGGAAAAATGGATCGGTTGAATCCGGAATGGATATGGATCTTACTGTCTTTGATGCTCCTTTTAATAATGAGTATGGAAGATATAAGGCATAAGGAAGTTTTTTTGTGGAAAATTCTTGTTTTGGCTCTTTTTGGAATTTGCAGTATTTTGTTTGGAAACATTGCATTTTTATGGGAAAGGGCATTGGGGATTCTTCCGGGAATATTTTTACTTTTTATAGCCTGGAAAACAAAGGAAAAGATAGGAAAGGGGGATGGGTTAGTACTTTCCTCTTTGGGAATGCAGGTGGGAATTTATAAAATTGTGTTGCTTTTATTTCTTGCCTTGTGTAGTTCGGCTGTGTTTTCCATTGTTATGATGTTGTTAAAACGATATCATTGGAAGAGTACAATACCATTTCTTCCCTTTCTTTTACTGGGGTACATTGGGGTTGTGTTATGCTGATTTTTGGGGAAAAAAGAAAAGGGAGTTTTACAGTAGAGGCAGTATTTGTGTTTCCGATGGTATTGTTTTTAATCCTGGCATTTTTATATTTGGGATTTATATTACATGACCGAGTTTGCCTCCAGACAATTTCAGAGCAAGTGGGGAGAGAAGCCGTGGAGAAGCTGCGTAACCATGAAAATTTTGAAATGCTTATAAAAAATATGGAAGAACAGGCAGAAAGAAAGCTTTGCATTACCGATATAGAAGAGTTGAAAATTCACAATGGAGTGTTTTATATGGAAATTTCTTATTTTGAAAATGTAAGAATAAGAGGAATTCATTTTTTTCATTTGTTTCAAAAGGAAAGAAAAGAAAAAAAAATAAAAGTACCAATTTACAATCCCATGAAAATAGTGCGCAGCTATGAGACAGGAGAAAAAAATGAAAGCGGTGTTTGAAAGAGACCTTTACAAAAGCTATATGGTTTTTGGAAATAATCAAGAGGAAGAAGAGTCCTATTCTCTGCGAATGTTGGAAAACAATGTAATAGATGGAATTATAAAAATTGATATGAGAATGATAGATGGAGAAAGAAAATTTTATTATGATATAACGGGGCGACAACCGGTTTCCTCTTTCTTTGAAAGAGAAAAAATGAATGCAAGACAGATAAAGAGCATTATGAATCATATTTTTGCAGGCCTTGAAATCGCTAGAGAATATCTTTTAGATGAAAATAATTTTGTCCTGGACCCGGAGTTTCTATATGTAGAAATTACGGGTTTACAGGTGCAGCTTTGCTACCTGCCGGGATATCAAAGAAATTTATTAGAACAGATAAGTGCCCTGTTGGAATTTGTTCTGGATCGAGTGGATTACACAGAAGAGACGGCGGTACAAATAGCCTATACGCTGTATAAGGCAAATAGAGCAAAGAATTATTCGGTTGCAGAACTAAAAAACATAGTGAAGGAAGAGAATCCAACTATAATAAATAGGGAGCAGGAACAAAATCTGGAAACAGACACAATCCAGGAAAAAATAAAAAAAGAAGACGGTTCGGTTATTGAGAAAAACATGATTTTTACTGAAAAAAGAGGAACTTTTGAGGAAAATAGAGAGAAGAAACCAGAGTATAGGAAATACGTAATGCTTGCGGGAATTATAATGGCTGCTATTTTATGTTTATTTATTGCTGTAAAAAGTAAAATCTTTTGTAATCCAATGAATGGAGAGTTGGAAGCTGGAAAAGCCGGTCTTTTTTTACTGGTATTTGGGGCGATAGCGTTTTCTTCTTTTTATTCTCTTGAAAATAAAAAACAAAAAAAACTCAAAGCGCCTTCAAAGTCCACGGTTTCTGTACTCGAAGAAAAGCCTTTGGAAATATATGTGGAAGAAAATACTGTATTGCTAACCCAAAAAGGATATTTTTTGTGCCCGGTCAATGGAAGAGATTATGGGGATATGGAGCTAAGTGAATTTCCTTTTTTTATTGGAAAGCTAAAGAAAAAAATGAATGGTATTATTGAAAGCGAAACAATCAGCCGTTTTCATGCAAAAATAGAAAAAGATGAAAATCAGTTCTATCTGGTAGATCTCAATTCGACAAATGGAACTTTTTTAAATGGGGAACGTTTGGCAATCAAGGAAAGATATCCGCTTTTTATTGGGGATGAGATAAAATTTGCAGATGTTGCGTATAATTTTACCAAAATTTAAGGAATATTTAGGAATACGTCAATACTTGTTCACAATTCTATGTTACAATAAAAAAAGAAAGACATTGGAACAGTAAAACAACAAGGAGAGAGCGGGTATGGAATTTCCAATATTTTATGATGAAGCGGAAGAATGGAAACATGCGATTCTTCTTTATGAAGCCGCATTAAAAGAAATTAATACAAAAATCGAAATATTAAACAATGAGTTCAAACAAGCCCATCGGTACAATCCCATTGAGC
>JAVXEO010000087.1:0-6909 GCA_036658435.1 Acetivibrio sp. | reverse complement strand
TCATGACCCAATTCTTTTTTCCGATGCAGAAGCCACGAATGGATTGTTCAGCAGATTATGCGCATATAAGGATAATGCGGATTATTCTAATATTATTTTTATCCTCAGCTTTTTATATAAGCTATGATTTATAAGCAATTTGAATGAAAAGCTGAGGATAAAAACATTCAAGGGTACAATAGAAACACAAGGAGGTGTTTCTATTGAAAACATATGATAATGCAGTAAAACAAATGGGAAAACTGTTAAAAGAAAGACATGTTTGTCTACATAGTCGTAAAGCTCACGATAGATGCTATTCAGAACTAAAGGAATTCCTATTTAGCAGAAATTTGGACTTTTCTTTAGAGCATGCGAGATTATGGTTGAAGGAAGTTGTAGAAACTCAGAAATCAAAAACTGTATTTCGAATGAATTGGTACTATGTTGATCAGCTTGATGAATTGATTCGAACAGGAACAGTATTACAAGATCACTTGTTATTGATTAAACCTAATTATGAAAAGCTTGCGGAGTCTTGGAAGAACGAATTGGATGATTATCTAAAGAATCGACAAAGTGGACCTATGTCCAATGTATTGACATAGGTCCACTCTTAAATGCTACTAGTGAAGATAAACTTGCACTTTCAGCTAAAAGTGTTTATGGATTTTGTAAAAAATTTGCAGAAAAATCTGAGAAAAGCAAAAAATCGTTAAAAATGGATGGTGAATTTCGAAAGGATAGCAGACAAGAAATATAAGGTTTTATCTTAACAATCATTGCAATATTAAAACGAAAAAAATTGGAAATCATTGAAAATAGCAAAAATATTTATGTGTACACCGGTTATATTTTAGCCGGTGCAGTGGTCGTTGGTTCAGCAAAAGGCGGAACGGTTATGGAACTTTAAATAAAAAGAATTTTGCTATTTAAAAGTGCTAAATAATGTGATATAATAACAAATTGTATCAAACTTTTTTTGCTATTAATAAAGCAAAATGAAAATACGGTTTGGAACAATTTCCCAAAACTACTAAAGTACCGTAATGGGCATATAGATGTAAGATTTGAAGACGAAAAAGTAAGAGAGATTGAAAGAATCGAAAGAGCCTTGAAAATTGTGTAGTAAAAATAGAGAGAAAGGCAGAAATCCTTGAAAATAAAGGATTTTTGAACAGGTATAATATAAGATGAAATTAGGCATAGTTGGTTTACCTAATGTAGGGAAAAGTACATTATTTAATTCGCTAACAAAAGCAGGAGCGGAGTCGGCGAATTATCCATTTTGTACCATTGATCCCAATGTGGGAATAGTTACGGTACCCGATGAAAGATTAAAAAAGCTTGGGGACTTGTATCAATCCAGAAAAGTTACGCCAGCTGTAATAGAATTTGTGGATATTGCCGGGCTTGTAAAGGGAGCCTCCAAAGGAGAAGGATTAGGAAACCAGTTTCTATCCAATATTCGGGAAGTGGATGCCATTATACATGTAGTACGCTGCTTTGAAGATTCCAATGTAGTTCATGTAGACGGAAGTGTGAATCCCCTTCGAGACATTGAAACCATAAATTTAGAACTTATTTTTTCGGATCTTGAGATCTTAGAAAGAAGAATTGCAAAATCCTCAAAAGGTGCAAGAAATGATAAGAGCTTGGCAAAAGAAACAGCCTTATTGGAAAGAATAAAAGCACATTTAGAAGAAGGAAAAATGGCTAAGACTTTTGAAACGGAGGAGGAAGAAGAGATTGCATGGTTGGCATCGTATAACCTGCTGACAGGAAAACCTGTGATATATGCAGCAAATGTTTCAGAGGAAGACTTAGCAGACGATGGTGCAGCTAACTTATATGTAAAGGCAGTGAGAGATTATGCAGAATCTGAGGAATGCAAGGTATTTGTGATTTGTGCACAGATTGAACAGGAAATTGCCGAGCTGGATGAAGATGAAAAAGCTATGTTTTTGGAAGACTTGGGATTAAAAGAATCCGGTCTTGAAAAATTAGTTAAGGCAAGTTACAGTTTGCTGGGCTTAATTAGTTATTTGACTTCAGGAGAAGATGAAACAAGAGCCTGGACCATTAAAAAAGGGACAAAGGCCCCTCAGGCAGCCGGAAAGATTCATACCGATTTTGAAAGAGGATTTATTCGTGCAGAGGTTGTAAACTACCAGAACCTTTTAGATTGTAAAAGCATTGCTGCGGCAAAGGAAAAGGGACTGGTTGGAATTGAAGGAAAAGAGTATATTGTAAAAGATGGAGATGTGATTTTATTCCGTTTTAATGTATAAACAGGAGGCGTTTCTATGAATGGAGTAAATATTGAATTTCCGAATTTGGGAGTTTCTCTTCAAAATGTTCAATCTGGATTTGATGTATTTGGATTTCGAATTGCATTTTATGGTATTATTATAGCAATTGGCATGATTTCAGGATACTTGATGGCAGAATGGCAGGCAAGGCGAACGGGACAGAATCCGGATTTGTATTTAGACCTGGCTCTGATTGCTATTCCGGTGAGTATAATTTGTGCAAGAATTTATTATGTGATATTTAGCTGGGATTTATATAAAGATAATTTATTGGAAGTTTTTAATATAAGAAATGGTGGTCTTGCTATTTATGGAGGCGTCATTGGTGGGGTAATTACCGCTTTTATTTTTTCTAAAGTTAAAAAAGTGAATTTTGGATTAATAGGAGATACTGCCTGCCTGGGACTTATAACCGGACAAATTATTGGAAGGTGGGGGAACTTCTTTAATGCAGAAGCCTTTGGTGGCTATGCGGGAAACAGCCTTTTGGCAATGAAATTACCCTGGAATGTTGCAAAAAGCAATATGTCACTTTCTTCGGCATTGGCCATGGAACAATATGTAGTAGATAATGGCATTTTGGTACATCCTACTTTTTTATATGAATCCTTGTGGAACCTGATTCTTCTGGTTCTCCTTATTATTTATTCAAAACATAAAAAATTCGATGGAGAAATTATTTTATTATACTTGGTGGGCTATGGTTTAGGACGGTTTTGGATTGAAAGTATGCGAACGGACCAATTACTTCTTTGGAATACAAATCTTCCGGTGTCCATGGCACTTTCCGCATTATTGGTTGTTATATCCGGTGTTACTATTTTTGTTAAAATCAGAAAAAAGAATAAAATAAAATAAAAACACACCTTTTTAAATGAGTGATCAAAGCTTATTTGAAAAGGTGTTTTTTTATTGAAGGAAGGGAAGATAAAAACACGATTGTTTTCTGGGACATGTGACCTATGGAAAATGAACAATGTAACGATTCGTAAGAAAAAATTAATTTTTAGAGCAAATTTGGTTGCTAAAATCCCTAAAATATTGTATTATAGTGATACAAGTGGAGCAAAGTGGAGGAAAGTGGAGGGAATACCCTAAAGTGGTTGAAACTTTCTGAAACCAAAAGATGATTTTGAAAGCAGGTGAAGGTTATGTTCATGGGAGAATATAATCATTCAATTGATACAAAAGGTAGAATCATCGTACCCGCTAAGTTTAGAGAGTCACTAGGTGAAGAATTTGTAGTGACCCAAGGCTTAGATGGGTGTTTATTTGTGTATTCCAAAGAAGAATGGGAGAACTTTGTGAAAGAACTTAAAACTTTGCCGGGCAATAAAGAAGCAAGACAATTGCAGCGTTATTTTATGGCGGGGGCGGCTTTGTTGGAAGTGGACAAGCAGGGAAGAATTCTGCTTCCTTCTAAACTTAGAGAACAAGCACTTTTAGAGAAAGAAGTTGTTTTTGTAGGAGTACTAAATAAGATTGAAATCTGGTCAAAAGAACGTTGGGAAACCAATAATACGTTTGAAAACATGGATGACATTGCAGAAGATATGTCAAGTTTTGGGCTTAGCTTTTAGTAGGGAGAGGGAAAAAATGGAATTTAAACATGTATCTGTACTTTTAGAAGAAACGGTTGAGAACTTAAGCATTAAGCCCAATGGAATTTATCTGGATGGAACCTTAGGGGGAGGTGGACATGCCTATGAGATATGCAGGCACCTGGGGCCAGAGGGAAGATTCATTGGAATTGATCAGGATGAAGCGGCAATTCAGGCAGCCGGGGGACGACTGAGAGAATTTGGGGAGAAAGTAAGTATTGTTCGAAGTAATTACTGTAATTTCAAACAAGTACTTAAAGACTTAGGAATCTCAAAGATAGATGGAATCGTGCTGGATCTGGGGGTTTCTTCCTATCAGCTGGATAATGTAGAACGGGGATTTTCCTATATGGGGGATGCACCTCTTGACATGAGGATGGATCAAAGCCAGTCAAAAACAGCAAAAGATATTGTAAATCAATATAGTGAAATGGAACTTTACCGAATGATAAGAGACTACGGAGAAGATAAGTTTGCAAAAAATATTGCAAAACATATTACAGCATACAGAGAAAAAAAGGAAATTGAAACAACAGAAGAACTAACGGCGATTATACGTGGTGCCATTCCTATGAAGGTACAAAAAAACATGGGACATCCTGCGAAGAAAACATTTCAAGCCATTCGAATTGAATTAAACCGTGAATTAGAAGTACTTAATGATACCTTAAACGATATGATAGAAGCATTGAATGAAAATGGACGAATTTGCATTATTACCTTTCATTCTTTGGAAGACCGAATTGTAAAAACTCTTTTTCGCAAGAATGAAAATCCGTGCACCTGTCCATCTGATTTTCCTATTTGCGTATGTGGAAATTGTTCAAAAGGAAAAGTAATTTCAAGAAAACCAATTTTACCAAATGAGATAGAAATGGAAGAAAATTCAAGGTCAAAGAGTGCAAAATTAAGAGTATTTGAACGGCATAATAAATAAGGAAAGAAGTGAAAAAAATGGCTTCACATGAGTATCAATACAGAGAATTTGTGCAGGGAAATACCGTTAGAAAATTAGAATATCCCACACATATCCAGGAAATTGAAGAAACAAAAGAAAACCAAGACAGAGAAAAGCAAAAGAGAGCCCATCAGGCCCACCAGGGACAGAATTGGGATGTAGTTTCCCTCTTATTTATGATGGTAGCCATTGGGGTGACTTTGTATGTATGTGTAAGCTACATACAGGTACAGCACAACATTACAACCTTAAGTAAACAGATTGCAGCCATGGAAAGTGAAATCTGTGATTTGAAAAATCAAAATGATGCAGCTTATAATAAGATTAATACCTCCATAGACTTATCTTATGTATACAGGGTTGCTACAAAAGAGTTAGGAATGGTTCGCGCAGACAAAAACCAGATTCTGTCCTATTCCATTGTAAAAAGTGACTTTGTGAGACAGTATAATGAAATTCCAGAGAAAGAAATGCCCAAGTTTGAACGCATTCTCACAAAAAAGAAAAAATAGGGAAAGTGAAGGGAAATAGATAGGAGCTGGGATATGCAAAACTATAAAAACAATGATAAGAGAAATGAAACAAAACGATTTACATCTAAAATGCAGGCAAGCTTGTTGTTTATATTTTGTATGGTAATTCTTATTTTTTTAGTATTAGTAGGCCGTATGCTATATCTTACAAACAAAGATGGGGAAAAATATGAAAAAAGAGTTTTATCACAGCAAACGTATGTAAGTAATCCCATTCCATATAAGCGTGGAGAGATTTTGGACCGAAATATGACAAAACTTGCAGTAAGTGAAAAAGTATATAATCTTATTTTAGACCCGGTTGCTATGTTACAAAAGGAAAGCTATCCCAAAGCTACAAAAAAGGCATTGAAGGAGTGTTTTGGGATTGAAGAAAACGAGATTGATACCATACTTAAAGAAAAATCACAATCACAATACGTGCAGATGAAAGATTATAAGCGGATGGAATACGAAACGGTAGAACTGTTTCATCATATGGAAAAAAAAGAGAAAAATATACAGGGTGTATGGTTTGAGGAAGAATACATTCGCAAATATCCATTAAGTACGGTAGGGTCAACGGTCATTGGTTTCACCCAGAAGGCGGACAATAATATTGGAAATTGGGGAATGGAAGAAGCTTACAATGATGAACTAAGCGGAACCAATGGAAGAGAGTTCGGATATTTCAATGAAGATATGAAGTTAGAAAGAACCGTAAAGCCGGCAATCAATGGAAACAATATTATTTCTACCATAGATGCCAATGTGCAAAAAGCAGTTGAAAGAAAAGTAAAGGCCTATTTAAAAGAGCCGGGTGCAAAAAATGCTGCGGTTATTCTCATGAATCCTAAAAATGGAGAAATCTACGCAATGGTATCCAACAAAGCGTTTGATTTGAATAATCCAAGAGATTTAAGTGATTTTTATACAAAAAAAGAAATTACGGCAATGACGGACAAGGAAATGAGTGCTGCATTAAGTGCAATCTGGCGAAATTATTGCATCAGCGATGCATATGAACCGGGTTCTACGTTTAAACCTTTTACAATAGCTGCAGCACTTGAAGAGGGAGTCGTTAATGAAAAGTCAACCTTTACCTGTAATGGATATGCACAGATTGCAGATAAAAGAATTGCTTGCAATGCAAAAGCCGGACATGGAACCGTAGATGTTAAAAAATCATTAATGGTATCATGTAATGCAGCACTTATGCAGATTGGCACAAAACTTGGTAAAGAAAAATTCAGCTTATATAATCAACTATTTGGATTTGGAGAAAAGACGGGAATCGATTTACCAGGAGAGTCCAGTGGAATTTTTTATGGTAAGGAGAACTTAAATCCCGTTGAACTGGCAACCAGCAGCTTTGGACAGTCGAATACCGTTAATATGATTCAAATGGTTTCAGCTTTTTCTTCTCTGATTAATGGAGGAAACTATTATACCCCTCATATTGTAAAGGAAATTCAAAATGAAAAAGGTGCTACTGTAAAGAAGACAGAAGAAACTTTGGTGAAAAAAACAATTTCTAATGCAACCAG
>JAVXEO010000086.1:0-6950 GCA_036658435.1 Acetivibrio sp. | reverse complement strand
CCGGGACAACTTGATTAAAAGTCAAGTGCTCTACCAACTGAGCTAATATCCCATGGTGTTTTTTCAGGCATACGCCGTGTATTTCTATTTGCAGAACGCTTACGAGCATAACACTTCTTCTGCTAACTGGGCTAGCTGGATTTGAACCAGCGAATGCAGCAGTCAAAGTGCTGTGCCTTACCGCTTGGCGATAGCCCATCAGGGTGGATACAGGGATTCGAACCCTGGGCCTCCAGAGCCACAATCTGGCGCGCTAACCAACTGCGCTATACCCACCATATCCACGTAAGTGGCTTATCCACAAACCGTGATAAATTTTGTATTGTTTTCTACACTTGTAGCAAACAAAAACGTGCCAGAAGGGATTCGAACCCCCGACAAACGGCTTAGAAGGCCGTTGCTCTATCCAACTGAGCTACTAGCACGTACTCACTCTTTCGAGTGGAAGCGGGTGATGGGAATCGAACCCACGTATCTAGCTTGGAAGGCTAGTGTTCTACCATTGAACTACACCCGCATATTATTTAGTTAAATCGGGGTGACAGGATTCGAACCTGCGACCTCTTGATCCCAAATCAAGCGCTCTAGCCAAGCTGAGCCACACCCCGTTCGAGTTTCATCACTCGTGACGCAAGATATATTATATTATACAAGTTTTCAATTGTCAACGTTTTTTTGCATAACTTAGAAAATAATATACTATTTTACATAATTAAGGGTAAAATGGGCTTTTCCTTCTCTATCTATCTCCATAATAAGGTAAGAAGGTCTATGACCTTCCTGACGGGGCAGGCTAATACTCCCCGGGTTTAATGCAATTATATCCGAACTTAAATCAATCAAAGGCAGGTGGGTGTGTCCAAACATAACAATAGATGCCCCATTTTCTCTTGCCCAGTCTTTTATTTTTTCTGTGCCATAATGAACGTTATACCGGTGGCCATGGGTTAGTAAAACTTTATAATTCCCAATAAAAATTTCCTTTTCTCTCTCAAAATCGGTAGAATAATCATTATTTCCCGAAACGATCTCCATTGGGCAACTACTATTTTCCCTTAAAAAAGATTCGCTTCCTTCCAAATCTCCTAGGTGAATAATCAAATCAACCGGTGATACTTTCTTAATAACCTGTCCTAAATATTGATTTCTTCCATGGGAATCACTCACAATTAATACCTTCATGTAAGTCTAAACTCCTCTTTCTTCTAATATATGTTTCATTTCTTTCAGTGCTTTTCCCCTATGGCTAATCCTGTTTTTTTGTTGAAGCGACAGTTCTGCTGTTGTACAATTAAATTCCGGTACAACAAATATTGGATCGTAGCCAAATCCATTCTTTCCTTTTTCCTCATATCCTATTCTTCCTTCTATTGTCCCATACGTTGTAAGAATTTCTCCTGTTGGAAAGACACAAGCTATGCTCGTCACAAATCTTGCACTTCGTTCTTCCTCCTTTACTCCTTCCAAAAGTTTAAGTATATGCTGATTTTTTATTTTATAATCTGTATTCTCTCCTAAGTATCTGGCAGAAAGAATTCCCGGTGCCTTATCAAGGTAGTCTATTTCCAATCCGGAGTCATCCGCCAATACCACTTCCTGTGTTAGTTCCATAACTGTTTTCGCTTTAATTATGGCATTCTCTTCAAAAGTTTTTCCATTTTCATCAATCTTTATTCCCATGTTCAGATCTTTTAAAGATACAATTTCGCATCCTAATTCTTCCAAAATCACGCGAATTTCTTGCATTTTTCCTTCATTGGTTGTTGCAAAAATTATTCTTTTCATTGCTTTTCCTCTTTCATTGCTATAAAAGTTCGAATAATCGTACTATAAAGGCTCTCTGCCGCTTTTTTCTGGGTCTCTTTCTTTTTTAATAATTCCATATCCTCCGAATTGCTCATAAATCCAAGCTCCACCAAAGCCGTAGGAACCTTTGAATTTCCAAGGATATAAATATTATTTTCTTTTAGAACTCCACGTTTCTTCGTTCCCAGATAAAAAGTTAAGTCTTCAAGGGCAAATTCTGCAAACTTCTTAGATGAAATTTTTCCTGTACTATTTTCAAAATATCCATATAAAACTTCCGTTCCTTTTGCACTTATATCATTCATTCCATTGCAATGAACGCTTAAAAACAGATCCGCATCCAAATCATTTGCCAGGTTCACTCTTGGATTCAAATAAACTTTTTCATCCTGTAGTCGAGTATAATAGGCTTTAATATTTTGATTTTTATCTAACATTTCTTTTAAATAATTTACTACGTTTTGGTTTATATCCTTTTCCACGTATTCTTTATTCATGGCATAGGTTCCAATATCATCTCCTCCATGACCCGCATCTATTACAACAATTTTATCATAGACATCTTTTGGATTTTTGAGTTCAATATAAAATCCGTCGTCTTTTTCATAAATCGTTGGAACATAAATGGAGTCCAGGGAAATCTCGAATTCTGAACAATATGTAAATTTATCCGGATTGTATATGGTTTCCAAAAATACTTTGTCCATGGTAAAGGCTTCCTCAGAAGAGGAAACAGAATCCTTATTGTATAAATTCCTTGAAAGATTATCCAATGTGACTTTTATCTTTCGTTCCATATACAAGTCTTCTATTGTAATTTTAATAGGATCTGATGATAGTTTTTCTATTTTAATATATCGGTCTTCGATTTCTTTGACTTTTTCTCCGGTTAGGAAATTTACATATTCTTCTTCCCCTGGAATAAAGTTTTCCTTTATGGAATTTTCCATCTTAGCAGGGTTCTCTCGCGGGCTTGCATATAATTTCATGTTATTATATTTCGTCATGTAAAAGGAACCTGCCACTATAATTAACATTGCCATCACTGCTTTAGCCGCCGCAGTTTTTAATTGTTTTTCATGCATGGGCAATCCTGTCTCCTATATTTCATGTTAATTTTTTTTAGGTGGTTTCGGTCCCATATATTGATAAAAATAGGTTTTCATCATTCCATTGTAAATTTTTCGGTTTTTTGTCGCCTGTTTACCTATATATTTCTGTGCATCTTCAAAACCGGTTATGATAAAGTAAGACCATGAATCTAAACTTTGAAAAGCCTGCCCCATTTCTTTATACAGCTTTGGCATCGCTTCTTTGTCTTCCAAACGTTCTCCATAAGGCGGATTTGTAATAATAAATCCGTATTTCTTGGGATTATGAAGTTCTTGTACGGATCTCTCTTGAAAATGAATGTACTTCTCTACTCCTGCAAGTTTTGCATTTTCTCTGGCTGCCTTCACCATACTTCCATCTATGTCATAGGCTTGAATATTCATTTCTGTTGGGTCAAGCATGTTATCGTTTGCTTCCGTAACTGCATCGTACCAGGTTTTCTTTGGAATGAAATGAGTCCACGCTTCCGCTGCAAAAGAGCGGTTCATTCCCGGTGCGATTTTTGCACCTATCATAGCGGCTTCAATGGGTATCGTTCCACTTCCACAAAAAGGATCTACTAAAATTCGGTCTTTGTTCCATGGTGTAAGCATGATTAGTGCTGCAGCCAGTGTCTCTGTAATAGGGGCCTTACTTGTAAGCTTCCGGTACCCTCTCTTATGCAAAGAATCTCCTGAGGTATCAAGGCTTACCACAACTTCGTCTTTCATAATCGTTACCCGAATTGGAAATTCATCCCCTGTTTCTTCAAACCAATTCATTTGATATTTTACCTTTAATCGTTCTACCATAGCCTTTTTCATTATAGATTGAATATCAGAGGGACTGAATAATTTACTTTTTATAGAAGTTGCCTTTGCTACCCAAAAACGACCTTCCTTTGGTATGAATTCTTCCCAAGGAAGCTCCTTTGTTTTTTCAAAAAGTTCATCAAATGTTTCTGCTTTAAAGCTTCCAATTTTTAGCAATACTCTTTCTGTTGTACGCAAGAAAATATTGCTGCGGCAAATTGCGGATTCATCTCCCTTAAAGGTAACTCTACCATCTTCTACACTGAGTATTTCATATCCCAGATCAAGTATTTCCCTTTTTAAAACTGCTTCCATGCCAAAATGACATGGTGCTATTAATTCAAACTGATTCATCCGTGTTCTCCTTTGTTTTCCATATACTGTTCTCTTATTATGAATGATTTAACGTCCTTCGTCAATGATGAATTTCGACTTATTTCGATTAAATCCTCCCGCCAATGTTAAAATTAGTTGTTTGCTATTATTGTGTTCTCTCGCTGCAAGTAAACTGGCATTTCCTCTTTCGCAATATAATATAATAACTTTATACTCTGATAATTCGTTTTTTCTTAAATCAAAGGAATCATATGGAATATTAACAGCCCTATTTATATGTTCCTTTTCATATTCTTTTTTTTCTCTTAAATCTACAAGTATGGTTCCCTCTTTTCCTAGATACGATACTATTTCTTTTGCTGAAACTACTGAAAATGCCATTTTCCTCCCCCTTTTATATATTTTTTATATATTATAGTATGTAAGATGTCGAATTTTGTTCAAGATAAAGAGTCTGCTTTGCAGACTCTCGCGCCAAAGCATGGTCACTTCAGTGACCATATTCCTTAGCCCAGCGTGCGCACCCACAGCGGAGCGCTTTTTATATAATAGGAGAACTTTCCTATTATATAAAAAAAGAATGCGCCTAGGTACACAGACCCAGGCGACATCCCTTTTTAGTTTAATATTCTTTGTTCTCTGCTTCCTTTTGTGGTGTGTACTCTTTAAATGAATTTTTACCTGTGTTCTGCTTTGTTACGTTTTTTGACACTGTATTTTTGTTTTTTACTCCTGTGTTTTTTTCAGAGTTTTCGGTCTGCGTTTTATTTTGATACTCATCTTTACAATTTCTAGACATAATAGCTTCCTCCTAAAATTTAAGTTTCAAAGAATATTTTAATTTCTTCTTTCTTATTATGTTTCAGAAATTAAATTTTATTCAAAAAGCGAAATTTTTTATGACAATTTGAAGAATCATCCACCTGCCCCTTGCAAGGGCTTTATGGTCATGCTATGATAATAACGAATAAAAAAGGAGTGGTGAAGCTATGCATGCGAATCGAAAGCAACAAAAAAAAGAAAAGTCCGCCCTGAACATTTCTCTTTATGGTGGACTTATTTTTGTATTTCTGGAATTTTTTATGTCCATCTATACCCATTCTCAAGCGGTATTATTAGATGCTATTTACGATGGAGTAGAACTCGTTATGATTTTACTATCCATTGGATTGGTTCCTTTCCTTTATAAACCTTCCAATGAAAAACATCCTTATGGCTATCTCCAGGTAGAGTCCTTATTTGTAGTCATTAAAGGATTTATGATGATATCGGTAACCATTGGACTTATTGTAAACAACATGGAAATAGCTCTCAAAGGTGGTCGCAATATTTCCTTCTCTTCCATTGCTGTTTTTGAATTATTTGCCACGATTTTAAGTATCTTTATTATCTCCTCTTTGAGAAAGAGAAACCGTAAAATTAATTCACCCTTAGTTCGTATGGAAATTCAAGAATGGACGATTGATGTCATTGCTTCCCTAGGAATGTCCTTTGCCTTTTTCCTTCCAACCCTTATTCATGGAAGCTGGTTTGTTGCACTCACTCCCTACTTAGATCAAATAGTTGCCATTATATTGTCTCTTTTTATGCTTCCTACTCCTATCAAATCCGTTATTACAGGGCTAAGAGATCTCTTTCTCTTAGCCCCGGAAGAAGAAACTTTAGACTCCATTAAGTCTCTTATTACCCCTTTACTTAGGGAATATGGTTATACGGATCTTTATTTTGATATTGTAAGAACCGGACGAAAGCTGTGGATTAGTGTGTATATTACCTTTGACAAAGATCTTGTCTCCATTTCCACCTTTACAACTCTTCAAAATAAAATCATTGCCTCTTTGCAGACAGAATATCAGGATTTCTATTTTGAATTACTTCCGGACATTAAATATACAAAATCTACCTCCTGAGATTTCATTTACTCTCGTTCCTTCGTTCCTTAACGTTTACCGTAAATATTGTTTTTGCAAATACATCACTTACCATAAGTTCTTTCTTCTTTATAAAAATGCTTCTTGGAGAAACCGGATACATTGATTCTGTACCTTCACGTTCCTTTATTGTGGTTACTTTTCCCTTTTCAATCTTACGAATAACACTGTTTCCGGTATCCGCAACGTAAACAATTCCTTTTGTTACTGCAATTCCCTGTGGATTGGAAAACTCTGCTATTTTTATTTTACCGTCCTTATAACCGCCTTCATAAAAACCATCTGAAGATCTTTTATAGGTAGTTCCTGCCACTTTTGTCACTTTACCATCTTTCATTTTTAAAATACGATGATTTCCACTATCTGCTACATAAAGTGCTCCATCATAGTAATATAGACCCGTAGGTTCCTTTAACCTTGTCTTAAGCAAGTCTCCTATCCGACAGCCTTTTTTACTTCCTGCGTAGGTTGTAACTTTTCCTTCCACATCCATTTTACGGATTACGTGATTTCCTGTATCTGCAATATATAGATTTCCTTTTTCATCCTTTGCTAATCCCGTAGGACGGTTGAATCGAGTTTCCTCCAGCTTTCCATTTGCTAAACCGGATTCTATGTTTCCTGCAATAGTAGAAACTGTTTCATTTTTTTCATCCAAAAACCGCAGGGTATTGTTCTCGGTATCTGTAATGGCATATCCCTCTTTATAGGGTACGATGGCCCAAGGTGACTCAAACAAGGCTTCTTCTAAAGTTCCGTCACGATATCCGCCCACCGGTTCCCCATCAATTCCTATAATATCAGTCGTTCCGGTTAAACGTGTATATTTATAATTCTTGTATGTCAAAATCGTCTTGCTGTACATATCGGTTACAAGCATGGTATCATCTTCTCTTAACACCATTCCAGAAGGACTTACTTCCTCTGTCTTATTCTACTCTTTGTATCTTTCCATGGTTTCGCATTTTTTCTA
>JAVXEO010000085.1:0-7461 GCA_036658435.1 Acetivibrio sp. | reverse complement strand
CTGAACATTGAGATTGAGAAGTGCGAGAACAAACGCAAGCTAATTGCGTACAATCTGAACAAGGGCGACCAACTGGAAAAGGTGCTGGGCAGCACCTTTCAGGACTTGGAAAGCATATTATCCATGAACAACATGACCAACGCCCAGCTCAAGCGCATCATTGACAAGATTGTGGTGGACGAGCATGGCAAGATCGACGTCTACCTCAAGCTGCTGTCTGACATTGGTCTTGACCAAAGCGTTCTTGTTAGCACTGACCGTACATAAAGATGTGACCGAACGATTAAAAATCGTGAATCCAGCCTTAGCAAAACGAACCCGAAGTGTTTTAGATGTAAATAAATCAGAGCGCCATATCCGTGGGGGACTTGCTACGAAAGAAAAATATCTTCATCGAAAGAATTGAAAGGGAAAAAAGATTCCAAAACAATCGAAGTATGTTTGTTTTGGAATCTTTTATTATTCTGTAATAGGAAAGTGCTCCTATTACAGAAAAACGCTCCGCTGTGGATGCGCACTCTTTATTCTAAACTCTTTTTAAAAAACAAATAATCTAAATAGGCTTCCCGAACCTGATTGTATAGCCTTCGGGATACCGAAATCTTTTCGCCGGAATGGGTTAAAATATGGGTGGGGCACAACTCTTGTATTTGCCACATATTTACAATGAAGGAGCGATGCACCCGGACAAACTCCTTGTGGGATAAAAGTATCTGTTCATAATCGGCAAGTGGTGCCATAAGTTCTTTTATATGACCATCTGTTAAATGAAAATAAAGTGTTTTATTCATAACTTCCACATAAGAAAGCTTGGAAAACAAAACCGTTGTGACTCCGTTTCGAAACTTTAAAGTCAAACCTTCCTGAAGCCTTTCCATGTCGTGGAACAATCTACTTAATATAGGAAAAAGATTTTCCTTGGTAAAGGGTTTTAGCAAATAGGTAAAAGCATTTACAGAGTAGCTCTCTACTGCAAATTCGGGGGAAGAAGTAAGAAATATGATCTTAATGTCCTCATTAAATTCACGAATTTCATGTGCCATTTCCATTCCGCTTACCATAGGCATAATAATGTCTAAAAAAAGAAGATCAAACTTACCATTCTGAACTTCCTCCAGCAAGGCAACTCCGTCGGAATAGGTATTATATGTAAAACAAGCTTTCGTCTCTCTTTGATAAAGATCCAACAAGTCCGTAATTCGAAATAAATCTTGTGGATTATCATCACAAACAGCGATGCGCATTTCAATTCACCTCCATGTGCAATATAAAAATTCATACTAATAGTATCATAATTAACTTTATAATTCTAGCCTTTTATTTATTACTATAAAAATAAAAGGGTTCCTACCGTTTGCACCAAAAAAAGATACCATTCACGGTAAAGACGTTTTTTTAATAAGAAATTTGATAGAATCATAACAAGCCATTATCTAATTTAAAAGTGGTGAGGGACATTAATAAGAACATTAAAACGATAGGAGGATGATTTATGAAGAAGCGACGACTACTAAGTCTTTTGCTTGTACTTTGCATGATATGTAGTATGCAGTCGGTACAGACAATGGCTGCGACTCGTGATGATGTGACTGGTACATGGACACAAAGTTCATTCGAGCGACTGAGTAAAAAGGGTGTTGTTAAAAGTACTTTAGGAAAGTATTACCCTAAAAAGAACATTACCCGAGCAGAGGTTGCCAGGATTTTCGACAATCTTATGGACTACCAGACTGCTTCAAAGAACACCTATAAGGATTTAAAAAAAGGTGCATGGAGCACAAATGTAATGCTGAAAAATAATGCCGCAGGCATCTTTTCCGGTACAAAAAGCAAACGCATGAATCCGGATTCTGAGATTACGCGTCAAGCTTTTTACGTTACCTTTGCACGTCTGCTGAAAATACCTGGCAGTAAGGTATCTGCAGGATTTTCAGATCAAAAGAAAATTGCTTCTTGGGCAGAGTCTAAGATTAATGGACTGGCAAAAGCAGGATTGCTAAAAGGACATAAAAACAAAGATGGTACACGCAGTGTTAACCCAACAGGAAAGATCACTCGCGGGGAAGTAATCGTTTTAGTAGACCGTGCATTTCCGGGTATCTTTAATGAGGAGAAAACCTATACAGAGAACATAACCGGCAATGCAGTTGTTAATACACCACAAGCTACCCTTTCCAATATGACAATATCGAAAGATTTGTTTATTGCACCGGGAGTTTCCAATGGCGAGACCACCCTTAACAACGTTAAAGTATCCGGACGAACTTTTATTTATGGTGGAGGAGAACATTCCATTATCGTTTCAGGTGACTCGGATTTAGGCGAAATGATTGCTAAAAAAAATAAGAAAGAATCACCAGTTACCATTCGTCTTTCAGGAAAAGCCAACATAGACTCTCTTTTAATTAAAAAGGGATCTGCAAAAGTAAATATTATTGTAAATGAGGGAACAACGGTAGGCGAGATTATAGCTGCAAATGAAGGCAGTGTAATTTCAGGAACAGGAAACGTTAAAATAATAAGGATTACAGCAAATAATGTTACCGTGAATATACCGGGAGTTCAGGTTATCATTTCGGAAGGTGTTACAGGCACCATCATTGGCGGAAAAGAAGTTGCCGGTGGCACAACCATAACAACCACGAAAGATATGATAGACAATGAAGGTGGAGGAGGTATCCCTAATCCTAATCCGGATCCAGAGGAACCAACACCACCAGTAGAACCAACAACACCACCTAAAGAAGGTTATAAAGTTACCTTCCATACAAACGGTGGCGATCCATTAGAGGAAGTAATTGTATCCTTTGGCGGAAAATTGGATCCAGTTCCCCAGCCAAAATGTAAAGAAAAGATCTTCCTTGGCTGGTACACGGATTCGGCTCTGACAAAACAGTTCTATGCCTCAGAGGCACTTAAAGGTGACATAACCCTGTATGCAAAGTACACACCGCTGGAAAAGCAACAGGAGAAGAAAGTAGACTCCTTTACCCTTTCGGAGCAGACTCCGGGTAAAATTTTTGTAATTTTAGCTCCGGGTCTTAACGCGGATCAAGTGAAGAATGCAATCACAGTAACCAACGTGGGGGCAGGAGAAGCAACGATTCTAAAGGTAGTAGATAAAGGGGCAGGAATATTTGAGGTTTCCGGAGAGGGTGGATTTAGAGAAGGATCTGCCATCACCTTAACCTTAGGAGACGGTCTTACTTTTAGCGGTATGGATAAAGAGATACGTAATGTATCGTTTACCATTGCTAAAAAAGAAGTCAATGGAATGAAGCTGGATGGGGATATCGTAGACATTCAGACAACCAATATCACCAACTTTGATCCCATTAAAGACGATGGGAAAGACAAAGACGGAACCTTTATTTATAAAGATTCAGTCCAAGCACCAACCGTAGGTACGGTGATTGCTCTTTATGACATAACGAAACCGCAAGCTCGTTTACTGAATGTAGAGTATCCAGGAGATGATATTACATACGCTAAAGTAACGGCAGTGGATCCGGCAACCAAGAAGGTTACCTATGAGAATCCGGAATCCAAAGAAGTACTTCAAATGCCGGAATCTCTCCCTATGGACACAGAGGATTTAGGCAATTACACAAAGGAAGGAACAAGCTTTACCGTTCCAACGAATACGTTAAAGGAATATTGGAAGGAATATGACCACATTGGTTTAAGTAAGGAGACTACACTGGGTGTAGGTGATACTCTGGTACTTATCGGTGGAGATAAAACCACTGAAACCTCAAGTGATGTAGTTTATGGTACCGTAAAAACGGTAACAGAAAGCAGCGGAACAACCACCGTTACTTATGAACATACCACGTTGGAAGCAATTATGGGAAACACCCAAAGCATGTATGATACCACCAATCTGGATCCAGAACCTATTATAAAGAAACTGAAACAGGCAAGGGTTCCGGAACAAATCAAGAAACAGGCATTAGACAGTGGATTTGCTGAGGAAGCACTGGTTTATCTTGCAAGCGTTGCAGCCAAGACCGATGGTTTTCAGGATGCAGCAGGTGTAGAGAACGTTACCGCAGTGGATAAAGATGGCAATCCGGTAGACCCTAAGGTATTATCCCAGGCAATCAACGCCGGCAGAATGAATGCTAACCTTGGCGGCGTCAAGATCGATGTGGATATTACAAAAGCCATGAAGGAGTTTGATGGTAAGGGCTTTCATGTTAAATTGACGGTAGCCGGAGATTATACCATTAAAATCAATGATGGTGCTACGATTGTTATTAAGCTTTCGGCCACCTTTATTGAAGAGATTAAGATTAACTTAAATGTAGATGGTGGAATCGACTGGCAGATAGCCGGCATTATTCCATACCCAGCCGACATTTATATGAATACGAATGTTGACGTATTTAACTATACGGGAATTGCATTTAATGTTACCGTTTCTTCCAAATCGGTAGATACTGGTTTAGATTTAACCGATATTGACATTAGTGGAGAAATTGAAAAACTTTTGGATTCCAAGACGGATGAAGAACTAAAGGTGGGAACCGAAAAACTCTTTAACCTCTATGGAAAGATGTTAGAAAACGAAACCGATTTTATTTCCATTGTAGATCAGGAACTGTTTAATACAAAAGGATCTTTTGACCCTTTCTATGTTACAGCTTATGGGATTGGCATGAATTTTGTAATTAATGCAGACATTAATCTATCTCTTGGCAGCAGTCTGGAATACAAATGTGGTAACCGCTATAACTTCTGGTTCCGTGTAGTTTCCGGACAGAGCGGAAATTCCACGACGCAGCTTATTGATGAAGAGATGGCGTTCCAGTTCTATGTTATGGGTGAGCTTGGACTTCGAGTTGGACTAAAGATTGATTTTGCCGTTGGTTTCTTTGACACCGATTTGGCAAGTATTGGTATTGTTGCAGAAACCGGAGCCTATACCCAGTTAAACGGTTACTTTATTTATGAGATAAAGAGTTTAAATAAGGTAGTAGACAGCAAGATGTCAGGCGCGCTATATATTGAGTTTGGTATTTACCTGGATCTTTCCTTTAAAGCACAGGCAGGGAAAGAGAAGGTTGTTTATCAGCCAATGTTATACGAAAAAGAGTGGCCGCTGCTTACGGCAGGTGAGAAAATTAATGTATACGAGTTTGCTTATGAGAAACCAAAGCCAGAGGAAAAGTATATCATTAAAAACTTTACCGAGGACTACTTACCGGACAGCTATTGGAATATGGCGGGATTGGATCTGCTGAATGGTGATTTAGTAAACATCATTTATCCTCGTGATCGCTTTGCCTATACCCTGTCCAACCAAGCCTTTGCATTTGACGAAAGCACCGGAAAGATTAAGGTGACGGTACCAACCGATGTTCGTTATATGGAATGCGATATGACCATTACCTGGAAGGGCGGCGAACTTTCCTTTAGTACCAAGGAACTTTCCCGTACACTGCATTTAGTATGGACCAACCTTGCAGATGAGGAACTGTCAATTCGCCACAATATTCGTGTTGTTTCAGAAGGTAAAACGATCTGGAGCACAACGGTAGGAGAAGGTGTCGTACCTGTCTTACCAACAAAAGAAGAATTAAAAGTACTATTGGATTATGGTACCTTTACCCAGGGCTCTTCTTTCTTTAAACAAGATCTTCGATATGAAAACATGGGAATTCTTGATTATAGGGAAGCCGTACGACCTGCAGATCGTGACCAGGTATATCATCTGGATATGAAGACACGGGAATATACGGTAACCGTAAAGAATGTACAAAAAGAAGATGGTACCAAGGAAGATATCGTGCTTACAGCAAAATTTGGGGAACTCTTTGATCTTTCCAAGTTGGAGACTTCGGGCACACGTAATCCTTCAGCAGCAAGTCCCGCAGCCTGTTATACCAAGTATTATAGAACGGTAAGCACAGGAGCTGCAGTGAATGTAAAACCTATCAACAGTAGAATTGATGCAGACTTTGCCAGAGCATTGTTGAATGGAGCCAACACTTACGAAGCAGAATATACCAATAATTATGTAGTAGCAACGTATAAGTTTATAGATGGTCGAGGCAGATTCTTAGGTGAAGCCACCAAGCAGGTAGAAAAGGATACCTACTCGGATTTTGACTATCATACCTTTACAACGAATTTGAATGGCAAGTCTTACATGGTAAAACGATGGAATAAGGAAATGGGCAAGATGACTTCTGACGACACCTTTATTGCTACCTGTGTATTAACGGCAGGAGCTGCTCTTAAGAAGCTTACCTTTGCATCCGGTTCGGCAATTACCGTAGGATCTGCTGTGGTATCCGGCCCTTCCGTTATCGTACCGCCAATGGATCGGTATAATGGAGAATATCTCACCTTGCCACGGCCAGCCGCTGATGGTTACATCTTTGGTGGATGGTTTATGGATGAGGAACTGACAAAGCCATATACAGGGACCGCTATGGGGAACGAAGACCTTACCCTATATCCAAAATGGACGGCAAAGACCTATCTGGTCCATTTTGATGAAAATGCAGAAGAAGCGTGCGTATCCGGTACACCGGCGGATCAAACCGTTACCTTTGGAACAACCTATGTTGCACTGCGTACTCTTAACCGCAGCGGATATAAGTTCCTGGGCTGGTTCACCGAAGCAGTGGGTGGCATCCTGGCGGATAAAGTGCTCACATCAAAGGATCATACGCTCTATGCACACTGGGAATTGAAAAAAGAAATTCCGGCGGACTACTTTGAGTTAAAACCACAGAGTTACGATTATAACCGCAAGGAACAAGCTTTTAAACTTATAGTAAAGGGCACTCCAATCGAGAGTCTGAAAGAGACAGAGAAAGAATTTATGGTTTCCCATAAGACTTCTCTCTATCCACCGAACAAATGGCTTACAACGCCTCCAATTGACTGTGATAAGTATGCAGTTATGATTTATCGTCCGGAGACAGAAGAATACCAGATGTATAAAAAGGTGGTTACAGATGGACTGCTGTTAAATAGAATTGATCGTGATCCGTCGAAGTGTAAGATTACACTTCCTACAAAGATTACCGGCAGAACCTACAATAATATTACGGTAGATTCAGCAACGGCAAAGGGCGAAGATGTAGGCGATGGCACCTTAAAGTATCGTATTGGAAGAGTTTATACAAATGCGTTTGGTGAGAAAAAGGAAAGCTATTCAAGCTGGTCAGATTCTCGAACCCTATACCCGGAAGGAAGAAAAGCGGACGAGATGTTATTCCAAGAGTACAGACTCTATACGATGCTGGATGGTGGACGAAACTATCATGATTATGAGACTAAGACAAATAATGTGCCACAGTTCTTAAAGCTTACTGATCTTGAACTTTCCTCGAAAAAAGAGCAGGGAAGTATGACAGTAAATCTGGCAACTTTAACGGGTAAAGGGTTAGACGATTATACAGATTCAAATGTCTACTTTAAATTACTCAATCGCAAGGGAGAGGA
>JAVXEO010000084.1:0-7510 GCA_036658435.1 Acetivibrio sp. | reverse complement strand
AAAGCTCCAAAAAACTTTAAAGTTTCGCTTGACATAAAAAGAAAACCATGTTATGCTTAAGAAGTATTTTAAATGTTTGTTTTGATTCACATATTTTTGTAAGTCATTATGATGGATAACGATTTACAAAAATATGTGATTTTTTATGTTCACTGAAATACAATTAAAATTTAAGGAGGTATCTTTCATGAATAAAGGTACAGTAAAATGGTTTAATGCTCAAAAGGGATTTGGTTTTATTACAAACGACGCTACAAATGAGGATGTATTCGTACATTTCTCAGGAATCGCTTCAGGCGGATTTAAGAGCTTAGAAGATGGACAGAAAGTAACTTTTGATATGGAAAAAGGAAATCGTGGAATGCAGGCAGTTAACGTTTGCATCGCATAATTATTCTTTCATAGTAAATGTGAAAATTAAAAAGAACCATTATAAGAGATTATATCTTTTATAATGGTTCTTTTTTTGGTGAAATTCTAATAGAAAAACAAAACAAAATAGAATATAATGATACTAAGATCAAACATTTTTCTCAACAAGGTTTTTATCGGACGGAGGAGCAATAGAATATGAATAGACAGGATTTTTACATGGGGAATGAGTTTCGGGCATATGAATATTTTGGAGCACAGGTAGAGGCGGAAGGCGTGACTTTTCGTACCTATGCTCCACAGGCCAAAGAGATATGGCTGATGGGAGATTTTAATGGATGGCAGGAAGAAACCATGTTTCGGGAGGGACAGAGCGGGATATTTACCATAACATCCTCCAATGCAAAACCGGGTATGCTTTATAAGTATAAGATACATGGGGCAGATAATTCTTACGTGGAGCATTGTGACCCCTATGGATTTTCTATGGAGGTGCGGCCTAAAAATGCAAGCCGTATTGTGGACTTAAGCTATTCCTTTCAAGATGCAGAATGGATGAAAAAACGAACTAAAAATTATGAACGGCCTTTAAATATTTACGAATTACATCTGGGTTCCTGGAAGAAAAAAGGAACCGGAGAAGAAGACTGGTACTCCTATGATGAAATAGCAGCTCTGCTAATTCCCTATCTTCTGGAAAATGGATATACTCATGTGGAATTTCTTCCCCTCAGTGAACATCCCTCAGACTGTTCCTGGGGGTATCAGAATACAGGATTTTTTAGTCCAACTTCCCGTTATGGGAGTCCAACGGAATTGAAGAAATTAATGGATTGCCTGCATCAGGCAAACATTGGTGCTATTTTAGATTTTGTACCGGTACATTTTGCAATTGATGAGTATGCGCTGGCAAATTATGATGGAACTTCTCTTTATGAGTATCCTCCTAGTGATGTTGGACATAGTGAATGGGGAACCTATAACTTCAATTTTTCCCGAGGGGAGATACGCAGTTTTTTACAATCGTCGGCAAATTATTGGCTGGAAGAATATCATTTTGATGGACTGCGAATGGACGCGGTAAGCCGTGCCATCTATTGGATGGGGGATCCCAAACGTGGAATTAATACCTGCTCTTTAGATTTTATATGCAAAATGAATCAAGGTCTTCAAAAAATAAATCCTACCGCAATGCTGATTGCAGAGGATTCCACGGACTATGGGAAAGTAACGGCTCCGGTTGCATGTGGAGGCCTGGGTTTTGACTATAAATGGGATATGGGCTGGATGAACGATACCCTTGCCTATTTCAAACTTTCGCCACAGGAACGTCCCCAACAGTATCATAAACTAACTTTTTCTATGTTTTATTTTTATAATGAACTTTTTTTGCTCCCCTTATCCCATGATGAATCCGTCCATGGAAAGGCAACCATTGTTCAGAAAATGTGGGGGAATTATGATGAAAAAATTAGTCAGTGTAGGGCACTGTATCTATACATGTACCTTCATCCCGGAAAAAAACTAAATTTCATGGGAAATGAATTTGCACAATTCCGAGAGTGGGATGAAAAAAGGGAACAGGATTTTTCTCTGTTAGAATATCCCATACATGATGCTTTTCATCACTTTATGAAAGACTTAAATCACTTATATCAAAGAGAGGAAGCAGCCTATACAAAGGAATATAACCCGGATTATTTTAAATGGCTGGAAGTACATGGCGAAAAAGACTCCGTTTATATTTTTCAAAGAGGAAAAGGAAAGAATTGTTTAATCGCAGCGTTTAACTTTTCGGATCGGGGGGTAGAAGATTATCCGGTAACCATAGACCAATCTAAAAAAGGACAGGAACCGGTTAAAATACAGGAAATTTTAAATACCGACTGGGATATTTATAGTGGAAAAACAAAAAAGGACCCCGTTATTTTAGAAACAAAAAACAATATCCTGGCATTGGATATTCACGAATTTTCGGGACGTGTATTCCGAACATTAGAATAGGAGAGCGAAATGTTATCAATTCAACATTTAACAAAAACATTTAAAGGTGGAAAAACCGCAGTGTCAGATTTGAGCCTGGAAATTGAGGCCGGTGATATTTATGGTTTTATAGGACACAATGGAGCAGGAAAGACAACAACGATTAAAGCGGTTGTGGGGATTATTGATTTTGATGAAGGAGAAATTTTAATTGATGGATATTCTATAAAAGGGGATCCACTGCAATGCAAATCCAAACTCGCTTATATTCCGGATAATCCGGATTTATATGAGCAGCTGACAGGAATACAATACCTAAACTTCATTGGGGATATTTTTCATATAGAAAAGGAAATACGGGAAGAGCGAATAAAAAAATATGCAGATGAATTTGAAATAATCTCCAATCTGGGAGACCTTATTTCCTCCTATTCTCATGGAATGAAGCAGAAGCTGGCAATTATTTCTGCCATTCTTCACAAGCCAAAGCTATTGCTGCTCGATGAGCCTTTTGTGGGACTTGATCCGAAAGCCTCTTTACTTTTAAAAAATATAATGAAGGAAATGTGTAACGAAGGAAGTGCCATATTCTTTTCTACTCATGTATTGGATGTGGCAGAAAAATTATGTAATAAGGTGGCAATTATTCAAGATGGAAAATTAATGGCAGCAGGAAAAATGGAAGACCTGACGAAAAATCACTCCTTGGAAGAGGTATTTATGGAGGTTGCTGCAAATGCTTAAGGGTTGTTGGAAGCTAATAAAAATACAAATGCTTCAACTATTTGGACTCAATGAAATATGGCATTCAAAAGATAAGAAGAAAAAAGGGAAAGCGGTTTTACTGTTTTTTTGCTTTTTTATTGTAGGATGCAGCCTGATGCTCTATGTTGGAATGATGGCATATTCCTTAAAAATGATTCAAATGACAGAGCTAATTCCCTCTTACATGATGACAATGACCAGTGCTGTCATTTTGTTTTTTACTATATTTAAGGCAGGCGCCATGCTTTTCAATACAAAAGACTATGAAATGCTGGCAGCGCTTCCTGTTTCTTCCAAGGCCATCGTGGTTCGAAGTTTTTTTACAATGTATGTAAACAATATAGTGCTTACTGCACTTGTACTATTCCCCAGCACTTTCGTATATGTGAATTTTACAAGGGTGGGTCTGCTGTTTTACCTGTATCTGGTTTTGAGTATCTTTTTAATCCCGCTGCTGCCAATGACGGTAGCTTGTATTTTTGGTGCCCTACTTACGGCGCTTACTTCCCGGATGAAATATAAGAATCTGATTACCATTGTATCTTCCATGGGACTTTGCATAGGAATTATGGCAGTATCTTTTGGAAGTGGAGATATGAATCAAACAGATTTGTCCAATATGTCTATGTTTCTAACGAAAGAGCTTGAAAGAATTTATCCCTTAAGCACTTTGTTTTCAAAGGCAGTTACCCAAGAAAGTATAGGGGCATTTTTAGCCTTTGCCGGGTTATCTGTGACTATATTTGCTGGGTTTGTATGTCTGACAGCATGGAAATATATGGACATTAACAGTGCATTAAAATCCCATACCACAAAAAATAACTATACTATGACCGAAGTAAAGACAAGAACGTTATCTCAGGCATTGTATGCGAAAGAAAGAAAACGATATTTTTCTTCTTCCGTGTATGTGTTAAATACCGGTTTTGGGTATGTGTTTATGTTGATAATGGGAATCTTTGTTTTTATACTGGGACCGGAAAAGTTGGAAACTACGTTGAATATGCCGGGAGCAGCTGAAATGATAGCAAAGTTTGCTCCTTTGATGATTGGTGGAATGGCTTGTATCAGCCCTCCTTCTGTAGCATCCGTGTCTTTAGAGGGAAAACAATGGGAGGGGCTTTTGGCACTTCCTATTACAACCAAAAATATAGTAGATAGTAAAATAAAATGGACCCTAACTCTTTCCATTCCTTCTGGGCTGATTACCTCAGCCTTATGCGGTGTTTCACTAAAGGGAAGCCTTTTTTCTCTTCTTCTTTTATTTGTAGTTCCTCAGATCTATGGTTTATTTGCAGCAATAGGAGGTATCTATATTAATTTAAAATTACCAAACTTTGCATGGGAAAATGAAGCTGTGGTTGTAAAACAAAGTGCGGCAACGATGCTATTCATGTTGATTGGATTTGCAAGTGTTCTGATTCCCATTGGTTTGTTTTTTCTTTTAGAGAAGGTAAGAGGTGAGATGATTTTATTGACCTTTAGCGTGGTGCTGCTTTTTGCTTCCTGGATTTTATATAAAAGTGTTCTAAAAACAGATTTGAGAAAATTATAGAAAGGAAGCTATTATGAATGTGACGAAGATTTTAGAAGGAATAAAAACAGGAAGTATAAGCATTGAAGAGGGAGAAGAGATTTTAAAAAAACTTCCTTATGAGGATTTGGGATATGCCAAATTAGACCATCACAGGGAACTCCGCGCAGGCATTGGAGAGGTTATATTCTGCAGTGGGAAAGCAGACCAGCATCTGCTGGGAATCTTTAAAAGTCTTCTGGAGGAAAAAGAAAACATCTTAGGAACCAGAGCAACGAAAGAACAATATGAATTTCTAAAAAAAGAAATTCCAGAACTCCAATTTGACCCTATTTCCAGAATATTGAAGGTGGAATTTGAAAAAGAGGAGTCTTTGAAAAAAGAAGCAATTGGAAATATTGTAGTATGTACAGCAGGAACGGCAGATATTGCCGTTGCAGAAGAAGCGTCTCAAACGGCAGAATTTTTTGGAGGAAGGGTGCAACGTATTTATGATGTAGGCGTAGCTGGTATTCACCGCCTGCTTTTACGAACAGAAGAACTTCGGGCAGCAAACTGCATTATAGCCATTGCAGGAATGGAAGGAGCTCTTGGAAGTGTGGTTGCGGGACTGGTGGATAAACCGGTAATTGCAGTACCTACTTCCGTTGGATATGGGGCCAGTTTTGGTGGAATCGCTGCTCTATTAACTATGATTAATTCATGTGCAAATGGAATCGCAGTGGTTAACATTGATAATGGGTATGGCGCTGCCTATATGGCAACACAAATTAATCGATTGGCGGTAAAAAAGGATGAATAAAACGTTATATTTAGAATGTTATGCAGGAATCAGTGGAGACATGACGGTAGGTGCTTTACTGGATCTTGGTGCAGATGCAGAGAAACTGCTTGCATTTTTGCAAACACTGCATTTGGAAGGGTATAAAATTTTTATTAAAAGAGTAAAAAAATGTGGATTGGATGCCTGTGACTTTGATGTTGTATTAGAAAATGGAACTTCCCATACCCATAGAAACCTGGCGGATATTTATCTTATTTTGGATCAAATAGAAAATGCCAGTATAAAAGATATGGCAAAAAAAATGTTTTTAATGGTCGCAAAAGCAGAGGCTTTAGCACATGGAATTGGAATAGAAGAAGTACATTTTCATGAAGTAGGAGCCATTGATTCCATTATTGATATTGTGAGCACCGCTTTTTGCATCGATAATCTGGGAATAAAAGAGGTAGTTATTTCAGAGCTATGGGAAGGAAAAGGACAGGTTATGTGCCAGCATGGAATCCTTCCGGTACCGGTTCCTGCAACTTTAAATATTATAAGAGAAGAAAAATTGAAATTAAAAATTACAGATATAGATGGAGAAATGGTAACGCCAACGGGTGCGGCCATTGCAGCGGCACTGAAAACCAGAGAAAAATTACCGAAAATTTTTCGAATAATAAAAACGGGAATGGGAGCGGGAAAGAAGAATTTTGAAAAAGCCAATGTTTTGCGTGCAATCTTGATAGAAGAAGAAAAAGACACGAAAGAAAAAGAAACGGAAGAAGAAATATGGCTTTTAGAAACCAATATAGACGATTGCTCAGGGGAAGCTTTGGCTTATTGCATGGAAAAACTTTTTGAGAGAGGTGTAAAAGACGTATTTTATACACCAATTTTTATGAAAAAAAATCGTCCGGCCTATCTTTTACAGGTACTTTGTGAGGAAGAAGCAATAGAAGAGATACAACAGCTTATTTTTATCCATACCACTTCCATTGGAATACGAAAAATAAAAATGGAGAGATCTACGCTACAGCGCAGAATCGAAATGGTGGAAACACCATATGGACCGGTTAAAATAAAGATTTGCCAAGGCGAAACTTTTGAAAAAAAATATCCGGAATATGAAAGCATAAAACAGATTTGTGAAAAGGAACAAATGGATTATAACTCCGTTTACCAAGAGGTACTCCAATGTGCAAAGATTTAAACGAAGAAAAAACTAAAGAGGCGGAGAAGTTTATTCGATTGGAAAATCAAATAAAAGAGTGGGCAGAAGAAGATATTTGCATTGCTTTTTCCGGTGGAATTGATAGTAGTCTCTTGCTGAAACTCGGTGCAAAATGGACAAAGAAACATAATAAAATCTGTTATGGTGTTATCTTTGTAACTCCACTTCAACCAAGGTCAGATCTGCCAATTGCAAAACGAGTGTGCAAAGAATGTGGGGCAGAGTTTGTTATTTTAGAATTTCAGGAAACAGAGAATGAAGAAATATGGAATAATCCCATAGACCGCTGCTACCTTTGTAAGAAATATTTATTTGAAAAATTAAAGGTATGGGCAGCTTCCAGGCAAATCAATTGCATTTTGGAAGGAAGCAATGAAGACGATAAAAAAGTGTATCGTCCAGGGATTCGAGCCGTTGAGGAACTGGAGATAAAAAGCCCTTTAATGGAGTTCCATTTCACAAAAAGGGAAGTACGTAAATTAGCCGGTCAGCTTGGCATTTCTGTTACCAATCGTCCTTCACAACCATGTATGGCAACCAGAATACCCTATCATACAAAACTAGACATGGAGACTCTAAAACGACTGGAAGAGGGAGAAACGTATTTACGGGAACTCGGATTTTCTATTGTAAGAGCAAGACTCCATGATAAAATTCTGCGTATAGAAATTTCAAAAGAGCAGATGGCAGATTTTCTTTCCAAAAGAGATGAGATTGTGAACAAAATGAAACAGCTGGGTTTTTTGTATATTACCTTAGATTTAGAAGGATTTCGATCCGGAAGTATGGACGAAGGGGCTTTAATTGCGAGATAAAATCAGCTTGGATTTGATTTCTTTTAATCCTTGTGGTATGATAC
>JAVXEO010000083.1:7040-8017 GCA_036658435.1 Acetivibrio sp. | reverse complement strand
CTCCCTATCTGTAACTTCCATTCTTTCTTTTTATCCCCAGTTTTTTTTCGCTTCATATGTTCTTCTTGGTCACTCCTCCGTATTAGTATAGTTTTTCTACGACCGCCCTTGATGTCTTTTTATTATTTTCCATAGAGCTCCCCAGATTTCTTCTATAATATTCGTGGAACAAAACGTCAATGATATAAAGCTGACTTAGTTTTGCACCCATAGAGCCCCCTTCCAGTGGTCCTTCCTTGGAACCACACAGTAGAAGTGAATCGGTAAAGGCCGTCAATGGTGATTTTACAAATCTGGTAATTGTTACAATCTTAGTGCCCACCTCTTGTGCAATTTTTGCAACATAGACATTATCCTTGGTGGCTCCCGAATAAGAAATAAAAAATATCAAATCCTCCTTTGTCGCCATGGACGCTACCATTGCCTGCATATGAGGGTCATCAATACAATTTACTTTATTTGTAATACGCAGAAATTTATTTCTGGCTTCTTTGGCGGTGAGAAGACTGTCCCCTATTCCAAAAAAATAAATATTTTCTGCCTTTTCCATCATATGTACCGTTCTTTCCACTTCCTCCATATTTAATAACATATGGGTTTCCCGCAAAGCACTAATATGATTTTCCAAAATATCGTCAGACGTATGCCTGTCAAAATCGGTTTCCACGACAGGGCTTCCTTCTTCTGCAAAAGACTCCTCTTCCGGGGTCAGGCTTAGAGACAGCTTCATCTTAAATTCCTGATATCCTTTTAACCCTAGGGTTCTGCAAAAACGGTGTACACTGGCATCTGCCACCTTACAGGAATCCGACAAATCCGATATGGACATAAAAAGCACCTGCTTTGCATTTTGTATGACAAAATCCGCAATTTTCTTTTCTGTTTTGGTAAGCTGATTGTAGGTCAACTGTATTTCCAATATTAAACTAGATGCTGCCATCCCTATACCTCCTTGGTAATTATCCTCTTTTATGCTC
>JAVXEO010000083.1:0-7030 GCA_036658435.1 Acetivibrio sp. | reverse complement strand
TTACTTTTTCCAATGTCACGGTTTTTAAAAGGCATGGAAAAAATATCCATGCCCTCAGCTTTTATTAACAATATTTTTTAATTGTTTCCGTAATTTGTTTAGCACACTCTGTCACTATGCTCTTATCTGATTCTATCAGATCTGCTAATGGTGAACGTACCCCGCCAACATCCGGACCGCCTTGTACACGTAGGATTTCTTTAATCGTTGCATACATATTACCATGAGTGGAACACATTTTGTAAATAATTCGGCAAATTTCATTTTGGAGTGTTCTGGCTTCTTCCATTTTTCCTTCTTTGAAAAGTCCAAAGACCTTAATAAATAGTTCCGGCATCGCTGCATAGGTGCCACCAATTCCACCAACGGCTCCTGCTGCCAAACCAGATACCAGTTGCTCATCCGGACCATTAAATACAATCACTCCTTCATCCGAAAACAGCTGAATGTCTTGAACCGGCATGGATGAATTCTTTACCCCAATCATGCGGGGATTTTTCTTCATTTCCTTTAGGAGAGGTAAGGTAAGCGCTACTCCTGCCAGTTGTGGAATGTTATAAATAATAAAATCGGTATCCGGTGCTGCTGCCGATATGTCGTTCCAATATTTTGCAATGGCATATTCCGGAAGTTTAAAATAAATAGGTGGTATGGAAGCAATGGCATCCACTCCTTGTTCCTGTGCATGGGCTGCCAGCTTACAGCTGTCTGCTGTATTATTACATGCCACATGGGCAATTACTGTTACTTTCCCTTTTGCTTCTGCCATCACATTTTCTAAGGTAATCATTCGTTCTTCTATACTTTGGTAAATACATTCTCCCGAAGAACCACCTACATAAAGTCCTTTTACTCCCTTGTTAATTAAATATTTAGCCAGTTCTCTTACTCTTTTTGGGGATACCTGACCAGCTTCATCATAACATGCATAAAATGCAGGTATCACTCCTTGATATTTTGTTATATCCATTTTAGTTTTTCTCCTTAGATAAATTTACTTAACCTTTTACTGCACCCATGGTAATTCCTTGCGTAAAGTGTTTTTGGAACATGAGGAATACTGCAATAATTGGTATTGCTCCTAAAGCTGCACCTGCCATAATCAGTCCATAGTCATTTGACATTTCTGATTGTAATTTTGCAATTCCAAGAGAAATCGTAAGTGTGGCTTTTGAATTTAACATAATTAACTGTAAGAAGTAATCGTTCCAAGAACTGATAAAGGTGAAAATTGCCAATGCTCCAATTCCCGGTTTTACAATTGGTAAGACAATTTTTAAAAATGTCTGAATTTCACCGGCTCCATCAATTCGAACCGCTTCCAACATCTCCGTTGGAATTGTTTCAGAAAACTGCTTCATTAAAAATATACCGAAAGGCCATCCAATCGTTGGCAAAATTACCGCCCACAGACTATCATGAAGTCTTAAGAAAGACATTTCCTTTAATAATGGAATCAGCACAACCTGTTTTGGAAGTGCCATGGCACATATTAATAGAGAAAATAATATAGTTTTACCAACAAATCTTTTCTTTGCTAAAGCATATCCTGCCATTGCTGACGTAATGCAAGTCAGTGCCATTGCTGCCACGGATATTACTACACTGTTAAACAACCAGCGAAGTGCCGGATTTTGAAACAAGCGAGTATAATTATCCAAGGTTGGATTTTGGGGAATCCATTGTGGAATGGCTGCATTAATGGAAGCCGCATCCTTTAGGGAGCCCGTTATAATCCAGTAAATAGGAAAGATAAACAACAACGCCATAACAATCATGATTATCATGATAACTACATCATAAACCGTGGTACGTTTTACACTTGTATTCATATTATCACCACCTACTCTCCACTTCCCGCTTTGCTCACCCTAAACTGTACTGCGGAGAACAATGCTATAATAATTGCCAGGAAAATACCCATTGCATTCCCATACCCGTACTGATTCAGCTTAAATGCCTGATAATAAATATAGTACATAATGGTATCGGTTGAATGATTTGGTCCTCCAGATGTTAATAACTGAATCAGTGCATAACACTGGAATGAATTAATCGTGGTGATAATCAAGATATAAAGTGTTGTTGGCATAATGGAAGGCCATTTAATGTGCCAGAAGCTCTGCATCTTTGTTGCTCCATCTACTTCGGCTGCTTCAATTAAAGAGGTATCCACATTACCCAGTGCTGCAACATAAAGTACAATCGGCTGTCCTATTGATGTTGTAAATAAAATCAAAATAATACACCAAATAGCCGTTTTTTCATTTCCTAACCAACTTATATTTTGATCAATAAGTCCCGTTCCTGTTAAAATATAGTTAAATAAACCCGTATACTTATTGAACATCCATTTCCATACTACTGCAACAGCTACTGTACCGGTAACTACAGGCAGATAGAAGATACAACGGAAAAAGGATCTCTTAAATGCACGCATTGGATAAATTGCAGTTCCTACCCATAATGAAAATGCTGTAACAACTGGAACTGAAACTAAAACAATGAGAATTGTATTTTTAAAAGCTTTCCAAAATATGGGATCCTGAAACATTTTTATATAATTATCAAATCCAACAAAATTAAAATCTGTCATTGTATATTCAAAACAACTCGTTACAAGACACATAATCATTGGTATAATTACGAAACTTACGAAGAAGAATAACCCGGGTAAAAGAAATAAATATGCAGATATTGTTTCACGCCTGGTCAATACTTTACTTCGCTTGGAAAAATTATTTTTCTTATGCATATAAAATATCCTTTCTTGCATCTACTAATAGAAGAGCACCCACCTTGTTTAGGCAGGTGCTTTCTGACTGACCATATTATTTTACTGCTGCCTGTGTTGCTGTATTACATGTTTCTACATAAGCATCTGCTGCTTTTTTAACATCATCGCCTGCAAAAATCTGCTGAAGCATATTCCACCATGCAGTACGTTGTTCTGCCCATCCACCGGTTACATTGTAGTAATCACTTATGAAAGGCATAAACTGACTAAATACTTGCATACGTTCTTCATCTGGTGTTCCTGCATATACATTACCATAAGAAGCACGTACTGGGAAAAATCCTGTGCTGCTTACGCTAAGAGGTCCCTGGGTTGGATCGTCACAAATGAACTGAATAAATTTCTTAGCTGCATCAATCTTAGCTGCATCGCCATTGTCAAATACACCGAATCCCCAGATTCCACCGCATAATTCCGGTTTTCCATCGCTGGAAGGGAAAGCTACTGTATATGGAGTAAAGGCTACTTGGCTTGCATACTGTGCTTCATTAGAAGCATTCCAGCATAGTGACATTGCTATGGTTCCATTTGCAAATAACTGAAGTTCATCGGATGCTTGTGCACCAGCATCAAAACCAATTAATCCTTCTTTATTCCAATCAACTAATTGCTGTAAGCCTTTTACGCCTTCTGCACTGTTCATTGTCCATTCACTATGTCCTGCATCTGTAAATTTAGCATCATATAGGTTCATAGCAAGAGCTCGTGTTCCCTGATCGCCGCCTTGACCACCACAATATACAACGCCGGTTGTCTCAACGCCACTGTCTTTCAGAGCTTTTAATGCTTTTCCAAAATTCTCTGTTGTCCATGTACGGTCTTCGTTTATGTATTTGAGTGCATCTGCTTTTTCAAACATCTCTTTATTGATTGCCATACTATGTGTAGTCATGCACAGTGGATATTCATAATAAGCACCATCCGGTGACTTACATGCATTCACAACGGCTTCACTTGTTGATGCAATGTCTTTTGTTGTTTCATCGGTCCATAAATCACTTAAATCAACCATTTTGTCCTTTGCGCCCCAATTACTTACCAGACGTTCCGGCCCTTCCATAATAACATCTGGTGTTGTTCCAGCTTCAATGGCTGCTGTTACCTGGTCGTCACCGGATGTATAATCCAAATATTCTACGGTTACCTGAATGTCCGGATTGGTGTTGTTGAAGGAAGCTACAAAAGAATCTACTGTAGCAGCATCTGCAAATTTACCAATTGGATAGGTCCATAGGGTAATGTCTGTCTTCTCTGCAGCAACTTCTGTGTTCTCTTCCGGTTCTGCTACTTCTGTAGTTTCCTCTTTCGTTGTGTCCTCTGCTACAGGTTCTTCTTTCGGACCGCATCCCATAAGTGAAACTGTCATAATACCTGTTAAACATAATGCAACTAACTTTTTCATTTTCATTGCTAATCCCTCCTTGAAATGTAAAAAACGGTATGTTTTCTATCTGTTTAAATTGTACAGTGTGGGGAGAATTTTGTCAATACATTTGTAAAAATTTTTTTTATTTTTTTTTTTAAATGATACTTTTTTTCACTAATATGTTTACTACCTTGCCATTCTTTCCTTATATTCCTTATTGTTTGTGCATGTTTTATATTTGAGAAAAGTTTTTTTATATTTATTTTTTTTTGTATATTTTTTTCATTTTTAGTGACATTTTCTATTTTTCATGTTATAATGAATCATCAAAATGTTTATGTATAAAAGAAGAAAGGACATTATCTCATGAAAAAAAACTTTGAAGAACTTCTTACTGCTATAAAAGGTTCTCTGATTATATCCTGTCAGGCACTTCCTGGAGAGCCTTTATATTTAGAAGAGTATTCGCTTATGCCCTATATGGCAAAAGCTGCCCAGATGGCAGGATGTAAGTGTATCCGTACCAGTAGCGTACGTGACGTATTAGGAATCAAACGTTTAACCGGTTTACCGGTAATTGGTCTAATTAAACGTACTTATGAAGGTTATGATTCTTATATTACCCCTACGATGCGTGAAATTGATGAATTAGTTGCTGCTGATTCCGATGTTGTAGCATTAGACTGCACCATGCGGACACGGGGTGATCATTCCACCATCAATGAATTTATTGCACAAATAAAAGAAAAATACCCGGATATTATTCTCATGGCTGACATCTCTACCTATGAAGAGGGATTGAATGCATGGAAATGTGGCGTGAATATGGTTGGTACTACTCTAAGTGGCTACACTCCCTATTCTCCTTCCATAGATGGACCGGATTTTGAGCTTGTAAAGAAGCTTACCCAGGCTTTGCCTATTCCGGTTATTGCAGAAGGTAAGATTCATTATCCTCAAGAAGCTAAAGCTATGTTAGAACTTGGTGTTCACGCCGTTGTTATTGGTGGTGCCATCACTCGTCCATTTGAGATCGCCCAGCGTTTTTATGAAGGAATTAAATAAGAAGGGAGCTTGCTATGATTTATGATAAACTTGATCATATTGAGCAGTATTTAGGGTGTAATAAACACCTTGATCTTGCCATTCATTATATTTTAGAGCATGACCTTTCTTCTCTTCCATTAGGTAAAACCCAATTACTTGATGATTTGGTCTACATCAATGTTATGAATGCCAACGCTGCTGAATTAGAAAGTCTGAATTTTGAGATCCACAAAAATTATATGGATATTCAAATTGATCTTTCGGGAACGGAGATGATTCATATTGGAGACTCTTCCAATATGATAATTCGCGATTATAATCCCCAAACTGACTTTGCCTATAGTGATTGTGATACTTTAACTTCCTGTATTATTGGCACGGGAAATTTTATACTTTGTATGGCCTCTGAGCCTCACAAACCGGGAATTTCCATAGGAAAAGATACGATACTTAAAAAATGCGTCTTTAAAATTCATGTTTAAAGGAGAAGTATATTGAAAACTATTGTCTTTGATATTGGTGGTACCTCCGTTAAATGCGGTACCTGCATCAATGATACTCTTTGTGATTTATCAAATTTTCCTACGGATGCTCATCTAGGAGGACCACATATCATGAACCAGGTCATTTCTTTTATTGAGGAGTGCTCTGATTTTGATGCGATTGGAATCAGTACGGCCGGGCAGGTCAATGCAAAGGATGGTTCTATTATTTATGCAAATAGTAACATTCCTAATTATACGGGAATGCAAATTAAAAAAGAGCTGGAAGCTTTATTTCATGTACCTGTTACCGTTGAAAACGACGTGAATTGTGCTGCTTTAGGGGAATCTGTCTATGGTTCCGGCAAAAGCTACGATGATTTTTTATGTCTTACTTATGGAACCGGTGTGGGTGGTGCCATTGTACAGAACAAAAAGATTTATCATGGTTCCGGTTTCTCTGCCGGAGAATTTGGCGGTATCGTAACCCATGGTTCCATTAATTTATACAGTCAAAATCAAGACGTATTTGGCGGCTGCTATGAGCGTTATGCCTCCACAAGTGCTTTGGTTCGCACTTTATCTGCTTATGACCCTTCTCTTGTCAGTGGAAAACTTATCTTCGAAAATTTGAATCGTAAGGATGTGAAAGTTTTTATAGATCAGTGGATTGATGAAATTATTCTTGGACTTATTACTATTATTCATATTTTTAATCCATCCTGTATTGTGTTAGGTGGGGGAATTATGGCACAGGCCTATATTTTAGAAGAAATCCATAAGAGAATTTACGAAAAAATAATGCCAAGTTTCTCTCAGGTTGAGATTGTAAGTGCTGCACTGGGAAACAGTGCTGGAATGCTAGGTGCTAATTTTCTGGCTTCTGAATTTCTTCAAAGCCGGTAAAATGGAGTAAGAGGTAGTCAAGCAAGGATTTATATCCTTGATTATTCCCAAGCTACGCCTCCCAAAGTTATTATGGTAATGAAAATGTCCCCTAGGCTAAGCCCAGGGGACATTTTCAGGAAGTTTTTTCTTTTTCCTCATTGAGGAGTAAGATACTGTTGGCTCAACATCCAAACCAACTTGAAGACCTCCACTTGCATTTGGTATCACTCACACAAGCTGAATGGATTTTAAAGATCTCATGATTGACTTCATAACCAAGGTGTTTTGCCAGTAGTACCGCAAATACAATACAAGTTCTGGTGTTGCCCTCTCTAAAGGGGTGTATCTGCCAAATTGTTGCTATAATTCTCTCTAAGCGAAACACGATATCCTTTTCATTGCTGTCTGTTCTTTTCAGTTTCTTTACTTCCTTCATTACAGCATCAAGCT
>JAVXEO010000082.1:0-8114 GCA_036658435.1 Acetivibrio sp. | reverse complement strand
ACTGACCTCTTAAAAAATTACCTTCCGTATCTGTAATAATTTTTGGATTTTTAGTTACTCGGCCATACAGGAACACATAATTGTGTCTTGCCATATTTACTACCTCCTTTTCGTATACTTCAAATATGTAATATTCGAGCCTAGTTTTTACTTTTTTTTCAAAAAAATGATGATTAAAATTTATAAGTGTTTTTTTTGTATAACCGTAGTTATTTTTTTGTTAAAGAATAAAGAGTCTGTTTTGCAGACTCTCGCGCCAAAGCTCGGTCACTTCAGTGACCATGTTTCTTAGCGCGGAGTACACATCCACAGCGGAGCGTTTTTATGCAATAGGAGCACTTTCCTATTACATAAAATAAAAATGTAAAAAAACGCCATAAGACGGATGACCTTCCATCTTATGGCGTTTTGCCATGCTCTGTATGAATTCATTAGAAATAATTATTAATCCATGCCGCTTTTTTATAAAATACGGGTTCTAATTTCTCTGTGTTACAAAGAATCACAACCTCATCCTGATAAGCAAGGTCTTGGGTTTGAAGGGTTCCAACCACAGCAGCAGAAAATAAAGAGATGGGCATAGAAATATCAAAGGCACCTTCTTTGGAATGAATGATTTCCTTACAGAAATTATCGTGAAAGGATACCTGAAAGATTCCATTGTTTTCTTCAATCTGGGGATCTATAATTTTAATGGAAAGGGAGCCGCTTCCTTTGTAGGCGGCTTTCTTTAAAACATCCGCTGCATTTATAACACGAACCATTCCGTTTAATGCCATGGAATAGCGGCTCAGGCTTTGTGGATAATCCCTACAAAAATATTCTAAATTATAAACATCGGGAGCCTGAAAGTGAAGAAGGCGATAATCACCGGAGTAGGTTGAGGCAAAGCTAAAAATGGCCTTCAAAGTTTCGAAGGAATCAAAAATCAATTCTCTAGAGACTAAGATGGAATGCTGCTCACGAACTTCTTTTTTAAATACAAGATATCCTCTGGGAATGCCCTGCACATCTTTATAAAGATAAGCATACTGATTATTATAAGCCCCTTTGGCATCGGTAATATTACTCCAGTCATGGGAATCACGGCAGACCATCATATTGTGCTTCTTTGCAAAATCAATATAAACACTTTTAAAATCATCAAGGGGTTCTCCTTTTCCATAAAGTGAAAAACTTCCCTGATATTTTGTAACGGGAATTTGTGAAAGATCCATATCCCAGGTAGTTGAATTATGAGCATGTTCATAACCAAATTTTCGATAAAATCCTTCGCTAAAAGGGTAAAGATAAGAAAAAAGAACAGAATCTTTATACATAGCAGGAAGAATTTCTTGAAAAACTGCTTTTACCGCTCCTTTTTTCCTATGATGAGGATAGGTACATACATTACCAATTCCCGTTGCAGGAACCGTATTTCCATCAAAATGAAATTGAAAAGGAATCACATTTAAGCAGGAAAGCAGTTCTTCCTGTTCATTAAAAGCTCCCCATATCTGCTGCCAGTAGCGAATTCCCTTACTTTCAGGGGTGGATAACATTTGTTGGAGTAATTGTTCTTCCTTCAATCCTTCTTCATTAAAAGGATATTCAAAGCAGATGGAACTTAACTTACAAACCTCTAAAAGCTCATTTTCTCTAATTTTTCTAATATCCATAAAAATCTCCATTCTAAAAATCCTATACTATTGGAATTAAAAGGTATTTTGACTTATGATACCATGGATGAAACAGGCAGTGCAATAAAATGCCTAAAATCAACAAAATAAAGCAAAAAATCACAGGTTTAAAATATCAGGAACCTATGTTACAATAAAGATAGCAATGGTGACTGTAAAACAGGAACCGTAGGAAGTGGAGCGTTAATAGAGTGAAAAAAAAGAAAAGGTTGTTTTCATTTAAGGGTGTAACCATTCTGATGATATGTATTTGCTGGATTGTACCAATTCTGATTATTTTTGCAGGAATGTCTATTTCATATAAGAATAATATGATAAAAAAAACCGAAGATCTTATGGAAGAAGAGGTAAAGATGTATGCAATGTCTCTGTCTTTCAAAATGAATGAAGTAATTAACTTAACGAAGGATATATTTTATGAACGAAAATTAGAAAGATCCTGGTTGAAATATAGAGACAATGAAATAGATTCCGGAACTTTTTATGAACAGGGAAAAAATATAATTACAGACAAATTTGCTTCCGATTCTCGTGTGAAAGAAGCCTTTTTCTACTTAATTGATAATCCGGATACTATATATCCCCAAAGAAGCGGCGAACTAAGTTATTTTAATGAAGATACAAAAAAAGTATTTCAACAGGTAACCGATTTGGATCATGCCAAGATTCAAGCAAAAGTAATGGATGGACAGATTTATCTGCTTCGAAATATTTATGCCATAACCGGATACGAAAAATTTGCAACCCTTGTTATTGTTTTAGATATGGATAAACTCATTGGAGAAATAAATGGGAGCAGTCTTTATGACATTGTATTTTTTATAAATGATAATACTACGCCTGTAATCTATAAAAAAAATACGGAACAGCAGGAAGAAAAACGTGCGGTGCTGGAGGAACTTAAAAAGCACTATGTAAAAGACGTACCTGGGGCAAGCTATACCATTACACCAAAAGATAAAAAATATATGGGATTTGTTTACATAGGAAAGCAGGAGTATTTCAATTTATGCAGCATGTTAATTGTGAGCAGACAGGAAATGCTGTCCGGCATGCAGACATTACTGTCTTTGATTTTTGGATTGTTTCTTGTAGTAATTCCAATTATCTGGTTCTTTTTATTCTATTTCCGAAGAAATGTAACAAACCCTATGGAAGCTCTTGTAAAAGCTTCTATGGAAATCAAAGATGGAAATATAGGAGCCGTTGTTGATATTAATTCAAAATCCATTGCGAATGAAGAATTTTCCTATTTAATTATGTCTTTTAATGAAATGTCATCCCAAATCAAATATTTATTTGACTATGCCTATCGCGAAGAGATTGAGCGGAAGGAGGCACAGATTTTAGCTTTGCAGTCCCAAATCAATCCTCACTTTTTAAATAATACATTGGAAATGATGAACTGGCAGGCACGTATGGCAGGGGATATTGATGTTTCCAAGATGATTGAGGCCTTATCTACTTTGCTGGATCATAGTATGAACCGTTCAAAAAAGAAACTGGGAAGTCTGGCGGAGGAAATTCGCTGCGCAGATGCCTATTTTTACATTATATCCATGCGGTTTGGACAGAGACTGCAAATTATAAAAGAGATTGATGATACTCTTTTACAGACGCAGATTCCCCAACTGATCTTACAGCCTATTTTGGAAAATGCAGTCGTACATGGAATTGATACGGAAAAAAGAGGAAGCATCTGGCTGAAGGTATATGAACGTGGAAAACGAGTGATATTACAGGTTCTCAATACAGGAAAGAATATGACGTTAGAAGAGGAAGAACGCATTGAAAGACTTTTAAACGGCCAGGTGCCTCTTGATAAAGAGAAAGAAAAGAGTAATTCTTTAGGCATTCGAAATGTGAATCAAAGAATTAAGTTAATTTATGGAGAAGAGTATGGATTGACGATACAGCCATATGAAGAGGGAATTACAGCAGCAACCATTGAAATACCAAAAGAAATGTAGTTGGTAAAGATTCGATAAAACAGGGAGGATTATAATGAGAGAAGGAAAAAGGGGAATTTCACTTTTGCTTATTTTTTTACTGGTAGTGCCGTTTTTTCAAGGATGCAAAAAAACGCTGGAAGAAGAATCTGCGATCGCCATTCAAGAGAACACATCTTCTGGCACAACAACAGATGCCTGCGTACTGCGTGTGGTTACCATGATGGGAGAAGAGGATCCAAACGCGGTACACTACAACCAGGTCTTGGAGGAATTTACGAAAAGCCACCCAAACGTTACGATTACCGATAGTTCCGTTTCGTCGGATAATGATTGGAAAGTACAGATGGAAGCCGATTTTGTCATGGACAATGAACCCGATGTCATTCAGTATTTTACCGATGCCAGTGCAACCAATATTTTAAAAACGAACAAATTTGTAACTTTAGAGGAAATGCAGAAGGAAGACCCAAGGATTGGTGCCAATGCTTCTTTCATAGCATTAGAACAGACAAAGTCACCTTTAGATAAAGTGAATTATGCGGTTCCAACAACGGGATACTGGGAAGGCTTGTTCTGTAATAAGGACATATTTGAACGCTATGATGTAGAGTTTCCTTCTACATGGAACAAATTATTAAAGGCAATTAAAGTATTTAAGAAACATGGTGTGGTTCCCATTGCAGCAGCCTTAAATGACATTCCGAATTACTGGATAGAATCTCTGCTGTTGAATGCATCTACAAAAGAGGAGTACCTTTCCGTTCCAGAAGAAGCACCCGCGTCATGGATAAAAGGATTGTCAAAAATAAAAGAATTATATGAAGTCGGTGCTTTTTCTGAAGATGCAGCCATTATTGACAATGAAATGGCAGGAAAAATGTTTCAGAATAAACAGGCGGCAATGCAGCTGGAGGGTTCTTGGTACTTAAATGGAATTAAGGATCAAAGCAATACGATTGTATGTGAATTTCCCCAATGGGAAGGGGCAAAGATGGAAAAAGGAAGTGCCATTCAGGGATTTTCTTCCGGATTTTATATCACCAAGAGAGCATGGGGTGACCCTATAAAACAAAAAGCAGCCCTAGACTTTGTTTATGCCAATACCTGTGACGAACAGGTAATTAAGTATTGGGGGGGAAGTGGAATTTGTTCCGTTCCGGTTCCGGAAAAGGGGCGATTCACAAAATTACAAAAATCAGGAATGGTTTATGCCACCGGAATCACAAATCCTGTAAGTCCCATTGATTCAAGGATTGCACCGGAGGCATTTAATGAGCTTAAGAATCAAATTGTTCCCATTGCGTTGGGGCAAATATCCGCCAAAGATGGAATTAATAAGATGTTAAAGATAAATAACCGTTGAATACAGTACATAGGAGAGATGCGCCATGTTTAAAGTAATTATAATTGATGATGAACCTATTATAGTAGAAGGTCTTACAAGAATGGTACCATGGGAAAAATATAATTGTGAAATTATTGCAACCGCAGAAGATGGAATAGAAGGTGCTGCTTTGATTCGACAGCATCATCCGGATCTTATATTTTCAGATATTGCAATGCCGGGACAAAATGGCCTTGAAATGATTGCAGGTTTAAAATCAGAATTTCCCAATATGATGATTTCTATATTAACCGGATACCGTGATTTTAATTATGCCCAACAGGCCATTCGCCTTGGAGTTACCCGCTTTTTGTTAAAACCTTCCAATATGGATGAAATAGAGGAAGCCTTGGAGTTTATGACAGAAAAACTTGGTAAAGCAGAAAAAAGCCCAATGAAAGAAGAGGCAGCAGAGGAGCCGGAAGAAAAGGAAAAAGAAACAGCAGCCAGTTCCTTTATTGTAAGAAATGCTCTTAAATATATAGAAAGCAATTATACGCAAAAATTAACACTTTTGGAAGTTGCGGAGAAAACATATGTAAGCCAGTGGCATTTAAGCAAATTATTAAACAAACATACAGGAAATAACTTTTCGGAAATTTTAAATAATATACGAATTCAAAAAGCAGTAGAGCTGCTGAAAGACCCCTCCCTGCGAATTGGCAATATTGCAGAAGAAGTTGGATTCTTAGATATGGCACATTTTTCCAGAGTCTTTAAAAAGATAATGGGCGTATCTGCAAATGAATACCGAAATAAAATGCAAAAAGAAGAAGTGAAGTAGTTCACTTCTTCTTAAATGCCAGACTTAATGAGATTTAACGGTTTTCCAAAGCTTATTATAATAGGCATCCATTTCATCACCAAGAAATTGGTAGGTTTCAGAATTTTTAAGTTGTGAAATATCAGGAAAAGCAATGGGACTGTTTTTTATTTCTTCGTCTTCAATAAGCTGTCGGGCTCCTTCGTTTGGAGTAGAGTAGGTAATATAATTAAAGTTTTTTAAGGCAATATCCTCACGACAGAGAAAATTAATAAAGATTTCTGCGTTTTTTAAATTGGGTGCATTCTTTGGAATTACCCAAGAATCAATCCAGATATTGGTTCCTTCTTTTGGAACAACATATTCTAAGTTTTTATTTTCTCTCTGGGTAAAGATGGCTTCTCCGGAATAGATAACCCCAATGGCGGCTTCTTCACCAATCATTTTATCCCGAACCTGATCAATAACATAGGCTTGCGTTAGGTGCTTTTGCTTCACTAAGAGCTGTGTGGCTTCCTCTAACTCTTTTTTATTGGTAGAATTTAAGGAATAGCCTAAATATTTCAAGGCAATGCCAAGAGAGTCACGCACGCTGTTCTGCATCAAAATATTGTCTTTATATTTTTCATCCCAGAGAACGGACCAGCTGTCGATGGGTTCTTTTACCATAGTCTTATTATAGAGAATACCAACGGTTCCAAAGCAGTAGGGAATGGAATATTTATTCTCCGGATCAAATTCTTTAGACTGCTCCATGTAGATGGGACTGATATTTTTAATATTTGGAATGTTTTTAAAATTAATTTCTGCCAATAAATCATGGTCAATCATTCTTTGAATCATATAATCCGAAGGACAGACCACATCATAAGCAACGGCACCCGATTGGATCTTTGGGTACATAATTTCATTGGTCTCGTATTCGTCATAGATAACTTTAATTCCTGTTTCCTGCTCAAACTGTTCTCTTATTTCAGGATCCATATATTCTCCCCAGTTATAAACAATGACTTCTCCGTTTACTCCGGTTTTGTTCTTATTCCCACAAGCGGTAAAAGTAAGAACAATCATCACCGATAAAACAGAGAAAAGAAGAAAATTCTGCTTTTTTTTCATGAATTACCTCCAATGGATTCGTTGCTTCTCTTTTTCTTTGGTGCTTTATTTATTAAAATCAGCAAAGCAAGTACGGAGAGAAAGAGAAGAGTTGATAAGGCATACATTTCCGGTTTAATTCCTTTTTTAACTTCCGTATAAATCTTAGTGGATAAAGTATCAATACCGGCACCTTTTGTAAAATGCGTAATGATAAAATCGTCCAATGATAAGGTAAAGGATAATAAAAATCCTGAAAAAATACCTGGTAAAATGTCTGGAAGGACAACTTTTCCATAGGCATATAAAGGGGAAGCACCAAGATCAAGAGCAGCTTCGTAGGTACATATATTGGTTTGCTTTAACTTTGGTAAAACACTAAGGACTACATAGGGAATATTAAAGGTAATATGTGCCAATAATATGGTGGTAAAACCAAAAAGGCTGATATTTTTTCCGGTCATTTTACTAAGTAAGGTGCCAAGGGCTAAAAACAAAAGCATAAGAGAGATGCCTGTAACAATCTCTGAATTTAACATAGGAATATTGGTTATACCCATCCAAATGGTTTTGCTTCTTTTTTTCATACTATGAATTCCAATAGCAGCAGCGGTACCCAGTAAAGTTGCAAAAACTGCTGAAAGAAAAGCAATCAGTAATGTAGTCTGGAGTGCACTTATAATCTGCTCATTTGCAAAAAGGGACTGGTACCATTCCAGAGTGAATCCTCCCCATTTTGCCCGGGTTTTTGAGGAATTAAAGGACAAAACCATAAGAGTAAGGATTGGTGCATAAAGTAGAAAGCAAATAAAAAACAGGTAAAAACGTTTGAAAAAAGTTTTCATAATACAGTGCCCTCCCCTTCTTTATCGTAAATCGCCATAACCAGCATACTAATTAAAATAAAAAACATTAGAACTAAGGAAAGACCGGAACCAACATTCCAATTGCTGCCTTGCTTAAACTCTTGTTCAATTACATTGCCAATCAGCAGCACCTTGCTTCCACCCAGTAAATCAGAAATAACAAAGGTGGTAAGGGAAGGAATAAAAACCATGGTAATGCCACTGATTACGCCTGGAAGGCTTAGTGGAAATATTACTTTCCAAAAAGTTGTAAAGCCATTGGCACCTAAATCATGGGCAGCATCTATTACATTTTTATCAATTTTAACTAAAACATTATAAAGAGGCAGAATCATAAAGGGAAGAAAGTTATAAACCATGCCAAAAACAATGGCA
>JAVXEO010000081.1:0-8135 GCA_036658435.1 Acetivibrio sp. | reverse complement strand
CACTGAAGTGACCGCACTTTGGCGCGAGAGTCTGCAAAGCAGACTCTTTATCCTAGACACGAAAGGAGGATGTGCTGTTTATGAGAAAAACACTAAAGGTTTTAGCCGTGGCAGACCCGGCCATAAGAGCCTATCTGGAGGAAAAAATAATACAAGATTTTTGTAAAGAAGTGGAAATGGACGTTCTTCCCTGGTCAAACTATTACGATACGATGTTGGAGGTATTCGCAGGAAAAGCGTATTACGATATTGTGATGGTAGCCGGTCATTTATGGAAACGGGATTTTGTGGAAAAAGGGTATATCTGTCCTCTTGATTTTGAAGAAGAAGATATTTTACCGGTGATTGTAAAAGAAATGGAATACAAAGGACGGTATTACTTATCCCCATCTTTTTGCGATGGTCATATTATCGTTTATCGAAAAAACATTTTAAAAGAAGTGTTAGGAAAAGAATTCAAAGAAGTTATTACGCCGGAAGAATATATGGAAGCGGCAGAAAAATTATATAAAGCTGGCTATAAGATTGCAATGAAGGCAAATGAATCCGAGATTTTCACGGATGCCTTACCCTTTCTTCGCATGTATGGACAGGATGTTTATGAAGAAAAAACAGAGAAAATACAGTGCAGTAAAGAAGAAGTTATAAATGGATTGGAAAATTACTGTAAATTAAAAACCTTTGCATTGGAAAATACGGATACCTTCGGAAATGAAGAAGTAGCAGAGAAATTAAGATCAAAGGAAGCCGTAATGGGAGTTACCTGGAGTGGACAGATGGGTGTTGTTATGAAAGACTCGGAAAGCCCGGGACAGGAAAAAGAAGAGTTTGGATTTGCTACCTTTGAGACGGCATGGAATGTAACCTGGTCCTTTGCAATTTCATCCGGATGTGAACAAAGGAAAGAAGCAAATACGCTTTTGACCTATCTTCGCTCAAAAGAGATCGATCAACGTGCCGGTGCTATAAGTGGTGCACCGGTTAGAAAAGGAAGTTATGAAGGTGCATTGGATGATAATCCGTGGTATCCTTGTGAACTGGCTCTGTTTTCCAATGCAAAACTTTTGCCGGATTTAAACAATGCCGGTGATAAAAATAGCATACTCTATCATCAGATTGCCCTAGCATTTGCAGGAGAGAAAACGGCAAGAGAAGCGATGATAGAGGCAGAGCGAGAAATTCAAAGTCTGTAAATAGAGAAAAAGGCAAAAGGGAAGAAGGTAGAAACATGGGAAAAATTAGAGTAGAGGCAGTTACAACTAGTTTCTTTGGAAATGAAGCAATTTCTTATCTGCCTATGGAATTAAAGAAAAGAAAAGCCAAAAGGGCGTTGATTGTAACGGATCCGTTTTTATTTGAGTCCGGTGTAGCCAAGAAGGTAGGAAACGTATTACTTCAGGCCGATATGGAATATGCTATTTACTATCAAGTGCAGCCAAATCCAACGGTAGAAGTAGTAAATGAATGTATTTGTGCAGCAAAAGAACTAAAGGTAGACTGGCTGGTGGCCGTAGGCGGAGGCTCTTCTATTGATACGGCAAAAGCAGTCAGCATTGTCCTTGCAAATGGAGGAACGGTTGAAGAATATGAAGGCATTGATAAATCGGAAAAACCGGGAATTCCTATTGTTGCCGTTAACACCACGGCAGGGACGGGTTCCGAGGTAACCACTTTTTATATTGTAACCGATACGAAAAAACATTCCAAAATGTGTATGGGGGATAAGAACTGCAAAGTTACCATTGCAGTGAATGATATTCAGTTTATGCTGGGTATGCCAAAGGGATTAACGGCAGCAACCGGTATGGATGCCATGACCCATGGAATAGAAGCGGTACTTTCCAACAAAGCAAATCCACTTACCGATAAGGACGCGCTCTGGGCAATTAGAACAATTAAGGACTACCTGCCAAAGGCAGTAGAAAATGGAAATGATTTAGAGGCAAGAGAACAGATGGCCTATGGGGAATATGTGGCAGGAATGGCATTTTCCAATGGAGGTCTTGGCATGGTTCACGCCATGGCACATGCACTAGGAGGAAAATATAACCTGCCTCATGGAATTTGCAATGCTATTTTACTGCCTCATGTCATGAAATTTAATGCAGGTAGAAAAGAAACGGGAAAAAACTTTAAAAAGATTGCAGAAGCTTTGGAACTTCCGGGAGCGTTACTTATGGGAGAGGGGGAAGCCGCAAAAGAAAGCATTGATTTTATTATAAAATTGTCACAAAAAGTGGGGATTGCACAAAGCTTAAAGGAACTTAAAACGAATCCCAAGGATTATGAAAGTCTTGGAATTCTAGCATGTAAAGATGTCTGTATGAAGGATAATCCGGTTATGCCATCCTTGGAAGAGGTGATTTCGGTATATAAGGAAGCTTATGAAGGATATTTTTTATAAAACCCAAAGAAAGTAAATAAAAAGGAGAAGCCATGATGATGAAAAAGGTAATCAACCAACCGGAGAATTACGTAACGGAAATGCTTCAGGGAATTTATACTGCACACCCCGATTTAATTACATACACAGGGGATGATTTGCACTGCCTGGTATCCACAAACAAAAAAAGTGGAAAAGTAGGAATAGCAACAGGGGGAGGTTCCGGACATCTTCCACTATTTCTTGGCTACGTGGGAAAGGGAATGTTGGATGGATGCTCCATTGGTGACGTTTTTCAATCACCAAGCGCAGAACAGATGCTGGCAGTTACAAAAGAGATTAATGCAGGAGCAGGTGTTCTCTATATTTATGGAAACTACAATGGAGATATTTTTAATTTTGATATGGCAGCAGAAATGGCTGATTTTGAAGAAAATATACAGGTAGAGAGTGTGGTAGCAGGAGAGGATGTGGCTTCGGCAGGACCGGCAGCACCCGGGGAGAAAAATAACCGAAGAGGCGTTGCCGGTATCGTATTGGTATATAAATGTGCGGGAGCGGCGGCAGATGCTATGCTGGATCTGGAAAATGTAAAACGGGTGGCACAAAAGGCAGCCGATGGCGTTAGAACCATGGGGGTTGCTCTTACAGCTTGTACGGTTCCCCGTGTTGGAAAACCGGGATTTGAAATGAATGAGGATGAAATGGAAATTGGAATGGGAATTCATGGAGAAACGGGAATTCGACGTGGAAAATTGGAAACAGCGGATGAAATAACGGAAGAAATGCTGGAAAAAATTATAAATGATCTGCCTTATAGAAAGGGTGATGAGGTAGCCATTCTCATTAATGGACTGGGAGCAACCACCTTGGATGAGCAATATATTGTGACTAGAAAGGTAGATGCCTATTTGAAGGAGAAAGGAATCTTACCCTATCGTTATTACGTTGGAGAATATGTTACATCACTTGAAATGGCAGGATTTTCTATTTCTTTATTAAAATTGGATGAAGAGTTAAAACAATACATAGATGCACCGGCACAGACACCATTTTTTGTTCAGGTATAGGAAGGAAGGGACAGATGGATCGACTTTATTTTATTAAATTACTGGATGAAATACAAAAGATTATGTGTGAAAATCGAGAGAATTTAATTGATTTGGATCGTGTGATAGGAGACGGCGATTTAGGCCTTACTATGAGCGATGGATTTAAGGCAGCTTACGAAGGGGCTAAAAATACCACAGAAACCGATATTGGGAAAATCATATACGCAGCAGGAAAAGCCATGTCAACGGCAGTACCTTCTACAATGGGAACCCTTATGGCGTCCGGTTTGATAGAAGCCGGAAAAGTATTAAAAGGAAAGGTGGAAGTAGAGAAAGAAGATATTGCTACGTTTTTCATGGCTTACGAGGAAGGGGTTATGATGCGGGGAAAAGCGAAAATAGGAGAAAAGACCTTTCTTGATGGAATCAATCCGGCAATCGAAGCAATGAAAAAATCTTTTAATAAGGGAGAAGCCCTGGAGGTTGTTGCAAAAAAAGCGGTAGAAGCAGCGGAAGAAGGATATATAAATACAGAAAAAATGCTGGCAGTACATGGTCGTGCAGCCACTCGTGGAGAGGCGTCCAGAAGCCTTCGGGATCCCGGTGCTAAAGTAGCGGTATTGATAATGAAAGCATTTCAAAGAACCGTATAAAAGAAAAATAAGGAGAAAAGCAGCCGTTTCCAAAAGAAACGACTGCTTTTTAAATAGAGGGGATCTTACTTTATTTACCTTTACGACTTTTGCGGTGCTGGTTCATCTCTCGGTCTTCTAAAAGAGTTTGCACAATCAGAACACATTTTTCACGATCCGATTCACTTAAGTTTTCAAAATATCTTAAAAAACGTGATTCGGAACTGTTTTCTTCCGAGGATTGAACAACATGTTCTACCATGGAATCAATGGATACATTAAAATAATCTGCAATTTTTACCAAAACCTCAACGTTAGGTGAAGATAAATCTTTTTCATAGCTGCTAACCATTTGCTGTGTTAAACCCAGTATTTCTCCAAGCTTTGCCTGACTAATCTTCTTTCCTTTTCTTATTCTTTCTAAATTTCTTCCAAATGACATAATAGACCTCCAATCAGAAATATAATACAAACAATGCTAGTAAGTAAATTATAACATAAAACGTCAAAAAAACAAATAATTAATAAAGTAAAAGGCATTGTAAAAAAGTAAAAATATGTGTAAAATGTTTAATAGTAATTAAAAAAAAGAGGGGAGATTATTATGTATGATAGTATAATTATAGGCTGTGGTTTTGCGGGAGCCGTTTTAGGACGGGAATTGGCTGAAAAAGGTAAAAAAATACTTATTATAGAGAAAAGATCACACATTGGTGGAAATTCATACGATGAAAAGGAGGAACACGGGATTTTGGTTCATAAATATGGACCGCATATATTTCATACCAATAAAAAAGAAGTTTATGAATATCTTTCCCGTTTTACAAAATGGTATGAATATTCCCATAAAGTAGTGGGAAATATATATGGAAAACTTATTCCGGTGCCATTTAATCTAAATACACTAACGATGGTATATGGAGAAGAAAAGGCCGACCGATTAAAAGATAAATTAATTGCAGAGTATGGTGAGAATAAAAAGGTTCCAATTCTGGAACTTCGAAAAAATAAAGATGCAGAAATTCAGGAAATTGCAGCTTATATTTATGAAAATATCTTTTTGAAATATACCATGAAACAATGGGGACAGAAACCGGAAGAAATAGATGCGTCCGTTTCGGGAAGAGTTCCTATTGTATTATCCTATGACAATCGTTATTTTCAAGATACGTACCAGGGAATGCCTTTGGAAGGATACACCCAGTTGTTTGAGAATCTGCTGAACCACCCAAACATAGAGGTCAGACTGGGGGTGGAAGCAAAGAAGGTTTTGGAAATAAAGGAAAATACCATTTTCTTCGAAGGAGAAGTTTTTAAAGGAAGGGTTGTCTTTACCGGAGCCTTAGACGAGTTTTTTGACTGCCGGTTCGGACGTCTTCCTTATCGCTCCCTTATTTTCAAAACAGAATATCATAAGGAAAAACCATATCAAACCTATGGAGTGGTGAACTATACGGTAACAGAGGATTTCACACGCATTACGGAATATCCCTATTTGACAGGACAAGACTGCGAAGGAACCTCGATTATGAAAGAATATCCGATTCCCTACACCGATGAAGAGAAGCAAATTCCGTACTATTCCATTATAAATGAAGAGAACCAGGCACTTTATGAGAAATATGTATCACTGGTAAAAGAGATACCGAATTTTTATTTATTAGGACGTCTTGCAGAATATAAGTACTATAATATGGATGCAATCGTTGAAAGAGCATTAAAAACAGCAAAGGAACTATAAAGCAGACAGGAGAAGAATAGGAGAACGCTATGAAATTATTATCTATAGCAGTACCTTGCTATAATTCAATGGAGTATATGAGACATGGAATTGAAAGCTTATTAACCGGAGGGGAAGACGTAGAAATTCTGATTATTGATGATGGATCCAAAGACGACACCTTAAAAATAGCAGATGAATATGCCAGATTGTATCCAACCATTGTAAAGTCCATTCACCAGGAAAATGGAGGACATGGAGAGGCTGTCAACACCGGTTTAAAAAATGCGGCAGGACTCTATTATAAAGTAGTGGACAGTGATGACTGGGTGGAGGAAGAGGCACTAAAAAAAGTGTTGGATGTATTGCGAACCATGGTAGAAAATGCAAGCCACTTAGATATGCTCATATGTAATTATGTATATGAGAAGATTTCTGTAGAGAAACAGAAAGTAATGGACTATCGTACGGCATTGCCACAGGATCGTATTTTTGGCTGGTCGGATATCATGCACTTTAAGACAAGCCAGAATATATTAATGCACTCTGTTTTTTACCGAACAAAACTATTAAGGGATTGTGGATTGGAACTGCCAAAACACACCTTCTATGTGGATAACATTTTTGTATACCAGCCTCTGCCTATGGTCAATACCATGTATTATTTGGATGTGGACTTTTACCGCTATTACATTGGAAGAGAAGACCAGTCTGTAAATGAAAAGGTTATGATTGGCCGCGTAGACCAACAGATTAAGATTACGAAATTTATGATAGAATCTCACGATTTGTCCAGAATAAAGAACCGTAAACTCCGTAACTATATGGCAAAATATCTGGCAATGATGATGGCGGTTTGCACCGTTTTGCTGCTAAAAGAGGGCAGTGATGAAAGTTATGAAAAAAAAGAAGAGCTGTGGCAATTCTTGGAGAAAAAAAACAAGCGCTTATATAAAGCGGTTAAAAATAATTTCTTAGGGCGATCCATGCAGTTAAAGGGAAGAACCGGGAGAAAAATTATAATCATGGGATACCAGTTATCACAAAAGATATATGGATTTAACTAAAAATAAGGTATTGACTAACATACCGGCGGTATGTTAATATGTATTCATACCAACAGTATGATTTTGCTTTTGGAGGTGAAATACGTGGCAAGAAACAAATATCCGGAAGTAACCGTAGGCCGTATTTTGGATGTCTCGGAACGGCTTTTTCTTGAAAAAGGTTATGAACACACCACCATTCAAGATATTATCAATGCCCTTGGTGATTTAAGCAAAGGTGCAATCTACCATCACTTTAAGTCCAAAGAGGAAATCATTATTGCAGTGGTTGATAGACTATATGCCGGTACGAAAGATGGTTGCGCCCAAATTCAAGCGGATAAAAGCCTAAACGGCTTGCAAAAGATCCGTAAGCTTTTTTATGTTTCTATTGGCAACTCCAACCATAAGGTTGTGTTTGAAACGATGCCTAATTTTTTTGAAAACCCCAAATTTTTGGCAATGCAGCTTGAACAAACCATATATGAATTAGCACATAAAATAATCGAGCCAATCATCTGCCAGGGAGTAGCGGATGGCTCAATACAGACACAGTATCCGAAAGAACTTGCGGAGGTGGTGTCTCTACTTGCAAATATCTGGCTAAATCCAATGCTGTTTCACTGTACAAAGGAGGAAATATACAATAAATGTATGTTTTTAAAAACACTGATGAAGAGCCTTGGAGTTGACGCTTTTGACGATGAATTAACGGAAATGGTTGAACGATTACGATGTTTGGCAAGTGATGATAAATAAAAAATACTATGCTCTAAGGGGCATATATTTTTTAGATATATACATACCGCCCGACGGTATATAAATTAATGGAGGTACTTTACTATGAATAAAACAAAGCTATTTCATAAGGATTTCACTTTAGTTGTTATCGGACAGATTATTTCGTTGTTTGGGAACGGCATTGTCCGCTTTTCTCTGCCCCTTTACCTATTAAATCAAACAGGCTCGGCAACACTTTTTGGCATGGTTACCGCACTATCTTTTTTACCCATGATACTGTTCACCCCCCTTGGTGGCATTGTTGCGGACAGAGTGAACAAACGTAATGTCATGGTGACACTTGATTTTCTAACGGCAATTTTAATGCTTGTATTCTTTTTACTGCTTGGTAAAGTGGATCTGGTTATATTACTAATTGTAACGCTTATGATTCTTTACGGCATACAGGGTGCGTATCAACCAACGGTGCAGGCAAGTATGCCACTTTTACATGGCAAAGAAAATCTGCTGGGAGCAAATGCAATCATCAATCAAGTGAGTGCACTTGCAGGCCTGTTAGCT
>JAVXEO010000080.1:0-8347 GCA_036658435.1 Acetivibrio sp. | reverse complement strand
TTAACAAATGCAATAAAATATACAAACCAAGGAGGACGGGTGGAACTATTGATTTATCATAAAATACTTAAAGAAAACAGAATGTGTCTCATATATGAGACAAGGGACAATGGAATTGGAATGAGCCCTGAATTTTTAGCAAACGCATTTGAACCATTTGAACAGGAAAAACATGGATTAGACAAGAATGGAAGCGGTCTTGGTCTGGCAATAACAAAAAAACTGGTTGAGGCGATGCATGGTACCATTGAAATCGAAAGCAAACTAGGAGAAGGAACGAAAGTAACGGCTATGGTGGAAGTGGAAATTGCCAACCATGAAAATATGCAAAAACATGAAATTTTGACACAGAGTTCTACCCAGACAAGATCCCTGCGATTTGATAATATTTGTGCACTTCTGGTAGAGGATAACGAAATTAATCGGGAGGTTGCAAGAATGCAGCTTCAGTTAATGGGAATTACCGTGGAAACGGCCCAAGACGGGAAAGAAGCGCTGGACAAGATAAAAAATTCCAAGATCGGAACGTATTCTATTATTTTTATGGATATTATGATGCCAGTTATGGACGGAATTCAGGCATCCAAAGAGATTCGAAAATTAGAGAGAGAAGATATGAGAAAAGTTCCAATTGTTGCAATGACGGCAAATGCTTTTGCAGATGATGTGCATAAATCATTGGAAAGCGGCATGAATTATCATCTATCCAAACCCTTTGAAAAAGAAGAGATGCAAAGAATACTGGCCCAGGAATTTTTATAAAAGAAGAAAAAATTAAGAATTGCTTAGGAAAGATAAGGATGTTAAAATAATAAATAGTGAAGAAAGTTTTTTGGCGGAAAAAAATGTGGACGGTATGGCTTGAAATCAGAAAAAAAAGGTGATATAATTCCTCTATAGGTAAGAGATTAATAAAAGCGAATAAGAATAAGGAGGTTGCCGTATGATAGCAGGAGTTGGTATGAGCGGAACAATCAATGCGTTATATCCACAGTATAATGTAAATCCGGTTCGCTCCATGAAGAAGTTAGAGTCGGTAGACCCTAAGGAGCCAACGCAGGTACGGGCGGATAAAGGAGATAAGGAAGAAGAGATTTCCAGTCTTTCGGTTCCTGATGAGATGAAGAATGCAAAACAGGTTACTTATTCCATGAATCCGTATGATCAGGCGAAAAAGATGGCAGAAAGTACACTTCTAGTGGGTCAGAATTTAGATTTGGTAGCATAAGGGAAAGAAAATTCATACAAAAAGAGAAGGCTAATTCCAAAGATGGGATTAACCTTTTTTTTGTGTAATAGGATGAAAGATTGTTAATTAATAAACAAAAAAAGGACATAAGGACTTGCTTCCACAGAAATGAAATGTTAAACTTCCCTCTTACACAATAATAATAATTTTGTAAAAATTAAAGAATATATGAAATAAAAGGAGGAGAAAGATGAGTAAAGTAAGAAAAGAAAAATATACGGAAGCAGCAATTTCCGGATTTACTCATAGAACCGCAATGGAAGAAGCAGCAAGATGTCTACTTTGTTATGATGCACCCTGTAGCAAAGGATGTCCAGCAGGAACAGATCCCGCAAAATTCATTCGTTCTATTCGTTTTCGCAATGTAAAAGGAGCAGCAGAAACAATTCGTGAGAATAATGTGCTGGCAGGTTCTTGTGCAAGTGTTTGTCCTTATGACCACTTATGTGAAGAGGCATGCAGCCGTTGTGGAATTGATCGACCCATTGAAATTGGAAAACTGCAAAGATATGCAGTGGAACAAGAAAAATTATTTGGCATGCAGATTTTAAAAGCACCAAAAGAGAAGAACAAAGAAAAAATAGCTTGTATTGGAGCCGGTCCGGCTTCTCTATCTTGCGCTGCTGAGCTTGCAAAAGCGGGATATGATGTGACTATTTTCGAACGCGAAGAAAAAGCCGGTGGTGTGCTTACTTATGGTATTGTACCAAGCAGACTTTCCCAGGAAACCGTGGATTTTGATATTGCACAAGTGGAAGCACTAGGAGTTAAATTTGAATTGGGAAAAGAAGTATCCGTAAACGAGGTAAAGAATTTTGATGCAATTTTTGTTGGAACCGGTTTATGGGATGCAAAAATACCCCCTATCCCTGGAAATAATTTAGAACGAGTGTATGCAGCAGTAGATTATTTGAAAGCTGCCAGAATAAGAAAAGAAACCTTTACTCCAGGAAAAAAAGTAATTGTAATTGGTGGCGGAGACGTGGCTGTGGATTGTGGGGTAACGGCAAAATTGTTGGGTGCTGAAGACGTTAAAATCGTATACAGAAGAACCTTAGAAGAAGCACCTGGAAATATGACGGAGTTCCAGTATGCACTTTCTCTTGGAATTGGGGTTACAACCAATATGGCACCTTTTGAAGTATGTGGACAAAAAAAGGTAGAAGCCATGAATTTTATAGGAAGAGACCAGTCATCAAGCTTAAAATTAGCTTGTGATACGGTAGTATTTGCCATTGGACAGGGTGCAGAAGATATGATAAAAACAGCCGGAATTACCCTTACCGAAAAAGGAACCATTATAGCGGACGAAAATGGTAAAACCAGTGAAAAAAATATTTTTGCAGCAGGAGACATTGTTAATGGCGGAAAAACGGTAGTAGAAGCCGTTGCAGGCGGCAAAAGAGCAGCCATTTCCATGATGAATTATCTTGCAAAGAAAGGAGAAAAATAGAATGGCAGTGAAAAAAGATTTATCAATTAATTATTTAGGAGTTAAATGTGAAAATCCATTCTTTCTTTCCTCCTCACCGGTAGGAAGCAATTATGAAATGGTAGCAAAAAGTTTTGAAGCAGGCTGGGGCGGCGTATTTTATAAAACCGTTGGTATTTTTGTAGCGGATGAATGCTCTCCAAGATTTGATCAAACAAACAAAGAAGGGCTTCCATGGCTTGGATTTAAAAACATGGAACAGATTTCGGACAAAGCAACGGAAGTGAATTTTAATAATATGATGCGATTAAAAAGAGATTACCCGGAAAAGGTGATGGTCGCATCTATTATGGGATCCAATGAAGAGGAATGGAAACAGCTTGCAAAAATGTGTGATCAAGCGGGTGTTGATTTAATAGAAGGTAATTTTTCCTGTCCACAGATGACCTCTCATGCAATGGGATCCGATGTTGGAACCAATGTTGACCTGGTAAAACGCTATACACAAGCGGTAGCCGGTGTAACTAAAATTCCATTTATTGCAAAAATGACACCAAATATTACAAGTATGGAGCTCCCAGCACTTGCGGCATTAGAAGGTGGAGCAGCAGGTATATCTGCAATAAATACAGTAAAATCCATTACCAACATAGATTTTGAAAATATGACGGCTATGCCGGTTGTAAATGGAAAATCTTCTATTTCCGGATATTCCGGAGCTGCGGTGAAACCAATTGCACTGCGATTTATTACACAGATGATGCAAAATGAAATTATTGGAAAACGAGATTTATCCGGTATTGGCGGTATCGAAACATGGAGAGACTGCGTTGAATTTTTATTGCTTGGCTGTCGTAACCTTCAGGTGACAACCTCCATTATGCAGTATGGTTACCGAATTGTAGAGGATATGATTAGCGGTGTCAGTCATTTTATGGAAGAACATGGATATGAAAAACTAGAGGATTTCATTGGTTTGGCACTTCCCAATATCATTCCGGCAGAAAACTTAAATCGTGATTTTAAAATTCTTCCGAAATTTGATAATACAAAATGCTTAGGTTGTGGAAGATGCTATGTATCCTGTTATGATGCAGCACACCAAGCCATTGACTGGAATGAAAAGACAAGAAGACCGGAATTAAATGAAAACTGTGTAGGCTGCCATTTGTGTTTAAATGTTTGTCCGGTCCAAGGCTGTATCACTCCGGGTGAAATTAAATGGAAAGATGGAAGAGAAAAAATAGATATCAAATTAAAAAAAGATTACGAGTAATATTAAATCATCATTTAATATATATTAACGCAAAGGCAGCCATACAAAGAAATATAAAATTCTTTGTATGGCTGCCTTTATTCATGATAATAAAATGATTACGAAAAGCAGATGACTTTTAAAAAGCAGATAATTCTTAAAAGCAGATGACTTTTAAAAAGCAGATAAGTCTTAAAAAAGATAATCCTTAAAAGGCAGATGCCTCTTGAAAAGCAGATAATCCTTGACAAAGAAAGTATAATTTGCTAAAATGAACAATGTTCAAATTGAAAGACTTTGGAAAGGCATGATTATACTATGAATAAAACCGATATATCACGAAAAAAAATATTGGACGTGTCCATTTCTTTGTTGAAGAAGAACAAAATGGGAAGTTTGAATATGCGCTCCATAGCAAAAGAATGTGGAGTTTCTGTTGGGTCCATTTACAATTATTTTCCAACAAAAGAAGAACTGGAACTTGCTATTGTAGAAGCTAACTGGAGAGATCTATTTCATTCGCAGCAGTTTGAAATGACATCAGATAGCGGATTTATTCAAACAATTGCCAACATGTATGAAAGCATTCTTGCTTCCCAGGAAAACTATGGAGACTTTTTTAAATCACATGGCACCATAATTGAGAAAAATGGTCGTTCCCATGGAAAAAGTGCAATGGAGCATTACTTTAAGCACCAGAAAGATGAATTACTGAAAAAACTTAATTCAGATGAAAAGGTGAAACCTAATGTTTGGACAACAACCTTTACCCAGAATAATTTAATTGATTTCATAATTAGCTCCATGCTGACCAATCAAAAGAAAAATTATGAGATGCTATTGGTTATTTTAGAAAAGCTGCTTTATGAGAATCAGGAATAAATGGGTAAAATGAAAAAATTAAAATCAATTTATTAAATTTGAAAAGGAGAATTTTATTATGCAGGCAATTATGGAGACTTTATTTGATGTTGTTTATCTTTTTACCGTAATTACAATTGGTATTTTGATGATTAAAAAAAGTAAGGGGGATAAAGAAACTTTACTTTTTGGGATTATGGCGGTCACTTTGGGGGCGGGAGATTCCTTCCACCTGGTTCCAAGAGCATTTGCCTTGTGCACAACCGGGCTTGATAATTTTACGGCGGCACTTGGAATTGGAAAATTGATTACTTCCTTGACCATGACAATTTTTTATATTTTACTTTATTATGTTTGGCGCTGCCGCTATAAAATACAGGGGAAATCCTATCTGACCATTGGAATATACGTTATGGCCATTTTGAGAATTATACTTTGCCTCTGCCCACAGAATATGTGGACAAGTGAAAATGCACCGCTTTCCTGGGCTATATATAGAAACATTCCTTTTGCACTTATGGGAATTTTAGTTATTATTTTATTTTTTACGGAAGCAAGAAAAAAGAAAGATCATGCTTATAAATACATGTGGCTTACCATTGTGCTAAGTTTTGGATTTTATATTCCGGTTGTTCTCTGGGCGGATGTAATTCCTACAATTGGAATATTGATGATACCAAAAACTTGTGCCTATGTATGGACTATATTAATTGGATATTTTGAAAGGAAAAAAGTATGGTCATGAAAAATCTCAAGGAAAATAAAAAAAGTAAGTTTCCAAAAGTTGGATTGCGAAATATTAAGACGGCCATTTCAGCCACCTTATGTGCTATTATTTATTTAATAATTGGAAGAAATCCAACCTTTGCCTGTATTGGAGCAGTATTTGGAATGGATAACAGCCTCCCGTCTTCTTTAAAAACAGGAGGTAACCGTTTAATGGGAACCGTGATTGGTGGATTAATTGGAATGGGTTTATTTGCATTGTTAAGCAGACTGCCATTTCCAAAAATTTCTTTGCTTATTTTGCTATTTTTGGGAATTGTCATATTGATATATATCAGCCAACTTTTAAAATTTTCAGGAGCCATCCAAGCAGGAGCTGTGGTGTTTTACATAGTAATGCTGAATACACCGGAGGATCGCTATATTGGATATGCCCTAAACCGCATTTTAGATACCGGTGTTGGAGTTACGATCTCGCTTATTATCAACTGGGCTCATTTTACGATTTTAGATCGCTTTACCACAGAGGAATAATACTCCTAGGATAAAGAGTCTGCTTTGCAGACTCTCGCGCCAAAGCATATTCCTTAGCGCGGCGTGCGCACCCACAGCGGAGCGTTTTTTATGTAATAGGAGTACTTTCCTATTACATAAGAAAACCATAGCGTTGTCACTATGATTATTGAAGTGACAACGCTATGGAGAAGAATATTAGCATCGGTAGTCTGCCTTCTTTCGCATAAGAAAATAGATTTCCGTTGCTTTTTGATTGTAAATGGGATAGGAGTCATTACAGTCCCCTAAACGCTCTACGGTATACTCTTCTTTTGGTGAAGTTATAGCTTTTTTTAATAAAGTGCCAAAACTAGAATCCTGTTGCTGTGCATTTGTAGAAAAATGTTGTAAACCATTGGCATTTCCTACTTTTTCGATTTTGTAAACTGGCTGCAATAAGGTAAATCCATTTACTGTTTTTGCGACAATCATCCTCCTTGAATGTAATGCATCCTTATCCTTGTTTACACTAGCTTTTTATCTGCGCACAAGTGTGCGTATAAATCAGGATATGAAGAAGTTAACGATATAAAATCATTCTTTCTTCATATTGTATATATCGGCAGAATAAATGAAAGATATTATATTCCACAAAATGTTATAGTTATGGTATAATTCTCCCAGAGACCGTTTTAAGTGATAGTAAGGAAAATATCTATACAATTAGGAATCGGCTAAAGAAGGAGCATATTGATTAAAATGGAAGAAAAAAAGAAAATCATAGGAAAAAAGAAAACCACAGGAAAAAAGAAAACCACAGGAAAAAATAAAACCACAGAAAATAATATAATTACAGAAAAAAAGAAAAGGATAGAGAAAATAGAAAAAGAGGAAAAAAGTAAGAAGAATGTAAGGGAAAAAGAGGTTAATAGGTTAAGTAATTCTAAAACAGAAAAAGAGATGTGCAAATTAAATAAACGGAAAGTAAATAAAAAGAATCCATCGGATGGAAGCTGTCCGGTTGCAAAAAAATGTGGAGGTTGCCATTTTCAGGGACTTTCCTATGAAAAACAATTAGAAAAGAAACAGAAAAAGGTAGAGGATTTTTTAAAGGAATATTGTAATGTTATGCCAATTATTAAAATGGATCATCCTTATCATTATAGAAATAAAGTAAATGCAGCATTTGGACGTTTACGAAATGGAACGATTATATCCGGAGTTTATGAAGAAGGGACACACCGTATTGTTCCCATTGATTCTTGTCAAATTGAGAATAAAAAGGCAGATGACATTATTTATACCATTCGGAACCTCCTAAAATCGTTTAAAATTAAGACATATGATGAGGACAGCGGTTATGGTCTGCTTCGTCATGTCATGGTGCGGGTAGGACATAAGAGTGGGGAAATTATGGTGGTTCTGGTTCTCGGTTCTCCCATTCTTCCATCCAAGAATAACTTTGTAAAGGCGTTAAGAGAAGCACATCCGGAAATAACTACAGTGGTGGTGAATGTAAATAATAAAAATACAAGTATGGTGCTTGGCGATAAGGAAACAACTATTTATGGGAAGGGATATATTGAAGATACGTTATGTGATTGCGTATTCCGTATTTCTCCAAAATCTTTTTATCAGATAAATTCCGTGCAAACGGAAGTTCTATATAGTAAGGCCATAGAGTTGGCAAAGCTTACAGGAAAAGAACGCATTATTGATGCTTACTGCGGAATTGGGACAATTGGTATGATTGCCAGTAAAAGAGCAAAGGAAGTAATTGGAATAGAGCTTAATAGAGATGCAGTAAAGGATGCAGTCATTAATGCCAAAAGAAATGAGATTGATAATATTTCTTTTTACCAGTCAGATGCAGGTCGGTTTATAACGCAAATGGCTCAAGAGGGAGAAAAAATAGACATTGTGTTTATGGACCCTCCAAGAAGCGGAAGTGATGAGCCATTTTTGGAATCTCTTGTGAAACTGGCACCTAAAAAGATTGTATATATTTCCTGCAATCCAGAAACACAGGCCAGAGATTTGCAGTATTTGACAAAGAAAGGGTATGTAGCAAAGGGAGCCTATCCGGTGGACATGTTCCCATTTACAGGGCATGTGGAGACGGTTGTATTGATGTCAAAAGTAAAATAATTAAACCTAAAGAAAAGCCTTATTTACTGGGCTTTTCTTCATATACGCTATACAATGAAAATAAGTAGATTGCTAGAAAACAAGAAAAGTTTAGTAAGTGGAAACTTATCAAGAGTAAAAAATAGGTCAAAAATACGTCAGGTCGTAATGCCCATTTAGATAACAAGCACTGTTAGGTGTA
>JAVXEO010000079.1:0-8353 GCA_036658435.1 Acetivibrio sp. | reverse complement strand
AAAAGTAACAATACAAATGGAAATGTAATAATAGAAATGAAAATGTAATAATGTACACAAAAAGGTAACAATAAAATGGAGAAAAAGGCTTGAAATCGGGCTTTATATAAGATAAACTGAAATCGCTTTAAAGAAGGCGGTTAACCGGATTGGAGAATAGCTGCACTAAAAAATGGAGGAAATGAGAATGAAAGTATTACAAAAAAAAGTAGTAACCTATTTGATGATGATTGTCATGATGATTACAGTGGTTCCTGGGACGAAGGCTTTGGCAGCAACGGAAACCTACCTAAATATGGATTATCTTACAATCGGTGTAAAACAAAACTACCAGTTAGAGGTAATTGGTACAACGAAAACGCCAACATGGACAAGCAACAACAAAAAAATTGCAACGGTAAATAGCAAAGGCCTTGTAAAAGGAATAAAGAGCGGTGATGTTACCATTACAGCAAAGACTTCCGGAAAAGCCTATAGCGCAATGATAAGAGTAGTACCTGCTGATAAAATGTTAAAAGTGGGAATTCAATATAAAACGCCGGATGGAAGTAAAGTAAAGACGGAAACAATCAATGGAAAAAAGGTTTCTATTATTCCAAAAGGAACTACCTTTTCTCTTGATAAGAAGACATCCGGTAAATTCGGATTTTTAATGTATAATATAACGCAAAACTCAGATAAGGGAAAATTTGCAACAGAGAATTGTGATATGAATGGAAAATATGGAAAAAGAAATATAGACAAGGTTGTAGAAAATGCAAGGAAGCTTAAATGGAATAAAAAAGACGGATATTGGGAGGCTGATCAGAAAAAAACCATTAATATGAATGATTTAGGTGATTATGATTATTTTGCCATAAACATAAGTGATGTAGGCGGAGAGTCTACGGTACTTCAGGAAGGTATTGTAACCTATTATTTTAAATATAAATAAAAATAAAAAGAGAAAGTGTGGGATGAACCAGAACTTTCTCTTTTTGTTTTTTATGCAATAGGGAAGTGCTTCTATTTGATGTAGATTCTATAGAATAGCGGGATATTATAATTACTCACCGGCAACGGAAATATTTTGAACCAAAACGCTTGGTGAACCAAAACAGGAAAATCCTTTTGGAGGTCCAAATTTAATATCATCACCAAGAGCTAGGATTTGCTTTAATAAAGTATAGAAGTTACCGGATATGGTAAATTCCTTAATGGATTGGGATTTTTTCCCGGAAACAACTAAAAATCCACCGGCGGCCAAAGAAAAATCTCCGGTTATGGGATCGGCACCTGCATGAAGACCTTGAATATTGGTAATATAGATTCCATTTTCCAGCTGTTTCAACAAAGAATCTAAAGAAATTTCGCCGGGCTTTACATAAAAGGTATAGGGCATAATATGGATTGGAGAGGCATAATTTTCTTTGATTCCGTTACCGGTAGAGGATATATTCTCTTTTTTAGCAGATTTTCCATCGTATAAAAGGGTCTTTAAAATTCCATTTTCTACTATATATTTTGTATAAGTGGCACTGCCTTCTGCATCAAAAGGCATTTGAATATGGGAGCCTGCCTGGAAAGAATCGCTATAAAAAGGATCATCAATTAGAGTGAGACAGGAGGAGGCAATTTGCGTGTCTTTCTTATCTCTCAATAGAGAAAGCCCCTGCTGTACACTTTCTGCAGAAAAAACAGGAAAAAAGGTTTGTAAAAGTGTTGCCATCATACGTCCGGAGATAACGGCATTATGTTTACCGGAAGATATCTTTTTTGCATTAATATTAGAAAGACCATCTTCAACCGCTTCTTTTGCAAGACTTTCATAGTTGATGGAAGAAATTGGATTTACCTCAAAGGCATCTCCTGAAAATAAATCTTCTCCGTCTTTGATAACGGTGTTAATATAGGCCATGTCCATACTGAAGTTGTGGGATAATTCGATTCCTTTGGAATTGGTAAGCTCAATGGAAGTGCGAATGGAGGACGTAAAGGTCTGGGTTCCCTCACTCACTTTTGAATTTTCGTCATAAGCAAGTTTCTGGCATTCTAAGGCTTTTTCAATTAAGACATTAGATGATGCCAAAGGAAAAGCCTTACTAGCGGCTTCGTGATAGGAGGTTGCCGGCTCTTGTATTTCCACTATATCATGAGATTCTATGGATTTCGCATTTTCCAAAGCGTGGCTTACTAATAAAACAGCGGTTTCTTTGGTAAATAATTGAGTAGAAGCAGAGCCGGGTTTTCCGTTTACAAGGCAGCGCAAACAAATTCCGGCATTGGTAGAACTTGAAAAATGACTGACTTCATTTTTAAATATCTCAACGGTGGTATCTTCCTCACAGCTATAGTATAGATCATAATCAGCAATGCCTTTTTCCATAAGGACTTTTATCACAAATTGTTTAAATTCTGAACTATTCATTTTTATATACATTCCTTTCAATTTGGAGGACCTATTCCCAATCAGAATAGGTATAAGTAGTGATGACTATCGTCCGCCAACGGTAATAGAAGAAACTCTTAAAAGTGGCTGACCCACATCCGTTGGTATACTTCCGCTAGAGGCTCCGCACATACCTTGTCCACGTTCCAGGTTTTGCCCAACCATATCAATGTCCATAATAATATCAGAACCTTTTCCAATCAGACTGGCACCTCGAACGGCTTCGCTAATTTCACCATTTCGTATCAGGTAGCCTTCACATACAGCAAAGTTAAATTCACCGGTCACAGGATTTACAGAACCGCCACCCATGGATTTTGCATAAAGTCCATATTCAATCGACTTTATAATATCCTCATTTTTATCCGGACCATTATCAATGTAGGTATTTGTCATTCTTGAGGTAGGTTCAAAACAGTAAGATTCTCTTCTGCAGCTGCCGGTAGATTTCATTCCCATTCTTCTTCCATTTAATTTATCTATCATATAAGATTTTAGAATGCCCTGTTCAATTAATACATTTTTTTGAGAAGGACTTCCTTCATCATCAATATTAATAGAACCCCAGCCATTTGGGATTGTTCCATCGTCAATGGCCGTAATCTTTGAGTTGGCAATCTGCTGGCCAAGTTTTCCTACAAACTGAGACTGACCAAGGGAAACACAGGAAGCTTCTAAAGAATGTCCACAAGCTTCATGGAAAATAACACCACCAAAGCCATTTTCAATGGCAACGGGCATTTTTCCTGCAGGACAATATCCTGCGTTCAACATGGTAATGGCCTGTTTAGCTGCCTTTTCACCAATGCCTTTAGGATTATATAAATCAAAGAACTCAAGTCCCATTCGAGCTCCCGGTGCTTCCCTACCCGTTTGGTTCTCACCAGCTCGACTGGCAACGGCATCAATAGCCATACGTGTTCGAATCTGTCTATCCTCTGTAAAGAGACCATCACTGTTGGCAATCATAATATTACGATCCACTTCGATACATTCTGCAGAAACCTGAGTAATATCTCTATGATAGTTTTTGGCAGAAAAATAGCCTTCTTTTAGAAGGTCAATCTTGGTAGAATTGGTTACAGAAGTGGGTACAACTTTTATGGGATGAATGTCTCCAAAAATACGTTCGGTTAAATGAACAGAAGTATACAGGGGGGCAAACTTAAGGGCATCCGCTACCTTCTCTGCGCAGGATAGAAGCCCTTCTCTTGTAATAAGTGAAGTAGAAGCATAGATACTTTGGGTTCCTCGTAAGATTCGAATACCAACACCGGAGAGCAGGGTATCATTTACATTGTTAACTTTACTGTCAACCATTTTGATACTTTTTTTTGAAGTGTTTTCTGCAAAAATTTCTGCAAAATCAGCACCGGTAGAGAGTGCTTTAACGAATACTTCGGAAAGTATATCTTTTGATATCAAATTAGCACGTCCTTTCTTAAATGGGTTTATAGCTACATTATACCCATATAGGTAGAAAATGGAAAGTTATATTTATAAACTTCCGAGTATATTTTTCGGGGAATCTTATATTTCAACCTAGTTAAAATATTATGGTCTCTTTATGATAGTTGCTAATTTATTTTTGTCACGTTATAATAAAATCAAAGAAAGCATGTTAAATAAAAAGGGGGAAGATAGATGGAATTAAATGAAAAATTTTTCAATTGGATAGAAACATCAAAAAATATAGTTTTCTTTGGAGGAGCAGGGGTATCTACGGAAAGCGGTATTCCGGATTTTCGCAGTGTGGATGGACTATATAATCAAAAATATCCCTATCCACCGGAAAAAATTTTAAGCCATACCTTTTTTATGAATCATAGAAAAGAATTTTATGAATTCTATTGGGATAAAATGATTTTTCCCAATGCAAAACCCAATGTAACCCATGAAAAACTTGCAAAATTGGAACAAATAGGAAAAGTCAAGGCCGTTATTACACAAAACATTGATGGGCTGCATCAAAAAGCAGGGAGTAAAAAAGTGATGGAGCTACATGGCTCTGTGCATAGAAATTATTGTATGGAATGTGGAAAATTTTATTCTCTGGAGACTTTGTTAGAGCAGAACAAAGAAAAGAATTCTGCTTTTGTTCCCAGATGCAGTTGTGGTGGTGTCCTGAAACCGGATGTGGTCTTGTATGAGGAAGGTCTAGACGAAAGAGTGATGCAGAAAACCATAGAGGCAATTTCAAATGCAGATCTGCTGATTATAGGCGGAACATCTCTTTCGGTATATCCAGCTGCCGGATTTATACGCTATTTTCAAGGAAACAGACTGGTTTTAATTAACAAATCACACACCCCTTATGATGAAAAAGTCGATTTGGTACTAAATTGTGGATTAGGAGAGGTGTTTTCCGGACTCATGGTGGATTAAATTCCGAAAAAACTCTTTGGAATTCATAAATGCAGGGATTTCTGGAAATGCTAAAGAGAGCAGATTCAGAAAAGAGGGCAGCATTATGGAAGTGCAACTAACCAAAGATTTAGAAAGCAATATTACTTTATTAAATAAAGAACTAAAAGTAAAAAAAAATTATGACATTATTTACCGAAGGGTTGACATTGGAGGGAGAAAGGGCTGCTTTTACTTTATTGATGGTTTTACAAAAGATGAAATGATGCAAAGACTGTTACAGGCATTTCAGGAAATCAAACCGGAAGATATGGTATCTACAGCAAAGGAGTTTTCGAGAAAATTTCTTCCTTATGGAGAAGTTGATATTGCAGGGGATAAAGATAAAGTAAAAAAATCATTGCTGTCGGGTGTCCCCTGTCTTTTAATCGAGGGATATGCAGAAACTCTTATGATTGATTTTAGGAGCTATCCTGCAAGAGGAGTGGAGCAGCCGGAAAAGGAAAAAGCACTGCGGGGATCAAAGGATGGTTTTGTAGAAACGATTGTATTCAATACGGCTTTAATACGTAGAAGGATAAGAAGCACGGAATTAATTATGGAAAACTATTCTATTGGAAAAAGTTCAAAAACCGATGTTGTTTTAAGTTATATGGAAGACCGCGTTGATAAAAAAGCACTGGATGAAGTAAAAAACAAATTAAATAAAATTAAAATTGATGCATTAACCATGAATGGAGAAAGTTTGGCAGAATGTTTATACCAACATAAATGGTACAATCCTTTTCCAAAATTCAAATATTCAGAACGGCCCGATACAACAGCAGCCTCTATCTTAGAAGGAAGCATTATATTAATTGTAGATAATTCACCGGCCGCTTTGATTTTACCTACCTCTATTTTTGATATCATGGAAGAAGCGGATGATTATTACTTTCCACCAATAACCGGCACCTATCTTCGACTGAGCCGCTTTGTTATCAACTTTTTTGCAGTTTTTCTAACACCGGGTTTTGTCTTGCTTTTTATGAATCCGGATTGGATTCCCAAGGGACTCTCCTTTATTCGGATTACAGATGCGATCCATATACCCATAGTCGTGCAGTTCTTAATTTTAGAATTTGCAATTGACGGACTCCGTATGGCCTCAATTAATACGCCAAGTATGTTGAGCACTCCTCTTAGTGTGGTGGCTGCAATTGTACTGGGAGATTATACGGTTAGTTCGGGGTGGTTTAATTCTGAAATAATGTTGTATATGGCATTTGTAGTCATTGCAAATTATAGCCAGGTTAGTTTTGAACTTGGTTATGCGTTAAAATTTATGCGAATTCTTTTATTAATATTGACCGGTGTATTTGGAATTTATGGATTTATAGCGGGAACAGGGATTCTAATAGCAGCCATTGTATGCAATAAATCCATTGCCGGCCGCAGTTATATTTATCCCCTGATACCATTTGATGGAAGACAGCTTATGCGCCGCTTCTTCCGAGTCAGCCTTCCACGCAGTGAGAAAGAGAAACGGGTATAAAGATAAGGATAAAGGATAAAAGTGAAGTAATGAAAAGACATAAGACAAAAAGGGGCTGGTAAAAATGGATTCGGTTTTATTTCAGGCAGCGTGTGATAAGATAATTAATAAAGATAGAGAGCGGAAACAAATCGGTGTATTAGGTGAGAAAACCGTACATGCGGTTTTGAAGAATTATATGGAACCGGATTCCCGCTATCATGAAATTCCTGTGGAAGGATATTATGCAGATATTGCAAGGGAAGATGAAATTATAGAGATTCAAACTAGAAATTTTAATACCTTACGCAGAAAGCTGGATGTTTTTTTGGAACGTGGTTATGTTACGGTAGTTTATCCCATTCCCTATATAAAATGGATTTCCTGGATGGATGTGGAGACCGGTGAAGTGAGTTCGAAAAGAAAGTCTCCCCAAAAAGGAAGTCCTTATATGGCATTTTCCGAGTTATATAAAATTAAGACTTACCTGACACATCCCAATTTGCGAATTCATATTATAGAAATGAATATGGAAGAGACGCGCTTATTAAATGGATGGAGCCAGGATAAAAAGAAGGGTTCCACCAGATTTGACAGAATTCCTTTGGAAATAATAGAAGAGGTACTTATTGATACACCAAAAGACTACAAAAAATTAATTCCATCCTGCTTAAAAAGTGGGTTTTCTTCAAAAGAGTATAAAAAAGCAACGGGACTTAGTCAGTCTAAAGCCCAGACCGCATTACTTGTTTTGCACTATGTAGGTGCTGTAAATCGTATTGGAAAGCAGGGAAATACCTATCTTTATGAAGTTGCGGATGTATAATAGTGTCTTCATATTGACGGGATAGCTGGGATATTATACACTGTAGGAGCAAGAAAAAAAATAAAAATAGAAGGTTAGATTAGATGGGTTCTTTACAGGAACAATTAGAACGTTATGCAAAAACGGAGTATTATCCATTTCATATGCCTGGTCATAAACGCAATGTCAGTCTTCTGAAAATGGAAAATCCTTATGGACTTGATATTACAGAAATTGACGATTTTGATAATTTGCATTTGGCAGATGGAATTTTAAAGAAAATAATGGACAAAGGAGCCGCCATTTATGGTTCGGATCATTGTTATTTACTTGTAAATGGGAGTACAGCAGGTATATTAATTGGAATGGCAGCCTGCACAAGACATAAAGACACGGTTATTATGGCAAGAAACTGTCATCGTTCCGTTTATCATGGTGTGCTGGTAAATGAACTTAGACCGGTATTTATTTATCCTCAGGAAGACAGAGAATGGGGGATAAACAAAGGAATTACGGCAGCAGAGGTGGATAACTTATTAAAAAAACACCCGGATGCCAAAATGGTAATTATTACCTCTCCCACTTATGAAGGGATACTTTCTGAGATAGAGGAAATTGCAAACCTAACGCATCAATACGGGATTCCCCTTATGGTGGATGAAGCGCATGGCGCGCATTTTGGACTGGATTCTTATTTTCCTGAAAATAGCATAAGAAAAGGTGCAGATATGGTAATTCACAGTGTACATAAAACCTTGCCGGCATTTACACAGACAGCACTTCTTCATGTAAAAAGCAAGCTGGTATCCCAAGAACGAGTGGAGCGGTTTTTTAGTGTCTATCAAACATCAAGTCCATCTTATATCTTAATGGCGGGAATTGAAAACAGCCTTTGTCTGGTAGAGGAACGACCGGATTTGATAAAAGACTGGACGGAGTCTTTAACACAATTTTACAAAAAAAGTGAAGACTGGAATTGCATTCGTGTTTTACAGGGAGAAAAGGGAAAAAAAGATGCGTCTAAATTGATTCTTTCGGTACAGGGAACGAACATAACCGGAGCACAGCTTTACAATAAATTGCGAGAGGTTTATCATTTACAAATGGAAGCAGAATATGTCCACTATGTAATCGCTATGACCAGCATGGCAGACACAAAAGAGGGATTTGAACGATTAAGCAGGGCATTAAAGGAAATAGATTCCGGATTGTTTAAGAGGGAGAAAAAAATAGAGCAGCCGGT
>JAVXEO010000078.1:0-8428 GCA_036658435.1 Acetivibrio sp. | reverse complement strand
AGGTGGGACATTTTCTCTCGTGGTATATAAAGACATTATCACAAATGGTTCATATAGCAAAAAAAGACAAGCAAATAATGCTTGCCTTTTTTTTGTTTTTATGATATCATAAATCGGTACGTAAAAACACACTTATGTTGATTTTTGTAATGGTGCCGGAACTTTGCTTTCGGTCTTACAAAAAAAAGAAACATAAGGAAGAAATCAACCATATGGAGGTAATAAAATGAGCGTTATTTCAATGAAACAGTTACTCGAAGCAGGTGTACATTTTGGTCACCAAACAAGAAGATGGAACCCTAAGATGGCTCCTTACATTTATACAGAAAGAAACGGAATCTACATTATTGACTTACAGAAGTCTGTAGGTAAAGTAGACGATGCTTACAATGCAATCAAAGATGTTGTAGCAGATGGCGGCACCATTCTTTTTGTAGGAACAAAAAAACAGGCACAGGACTCTGTTAAAGCAGAATCAGAACGTTGCGGAATGTACTATGTAAATGAAAGATGGTTAGGCGGTATGCTGACGAACTTTAAAACCATTCAGGGAAGAATCAATCGTTTAAAGACAATTGAAAGAATGTCAGAAGATGGAACTTTTGATGTACTTCCTAAAAAAGAAGTAATTGCACTAAAAAAAGAATGGGATAAATTAGAAAGAAACTTAGGCGGAATCAAAAACATGAAGAAAGTTCCAGATGCAATCTTTATTGTAGATCCTAAGAAAGAAAGAATTTGTGTACAGGAAGCTCATACATTAGGTATTCCATTGATTGGTATTGCAGATACAAACTGTGATCCTGAAGAATTAGACTATGTTATTCCAGGTAATGATGATGCAATTCGTGCAGTTAAATTAATTGTAGCTAAGATGGCAGATGCTGTTATTGAAGCAAATCAAGGTACCGATATGAGCACAGATGAGGTTACTACAGAAGAAGTTGTTACAGAAGAAACGACTGCAGAAGCGGTTGCAGAATAATTTTTCCGGACGGAAAAGTAAATAAAGTAACCAAATTCTATAATATAACCAATGGAGGTATAATCATGGCTATTACAGCAGCAATGGTAAAAGAATTAAGAGAATTGACCGGTGCCGGTATGATGGACTGTAAAAAGGCTCTTGGCGAAACGGACGGAAATATAGAGGAAGCAATAGAATATTTAAGAAAAAATGGTCAGGCAAAAGCAGAAAAGAAAGCTGGAAGAATTGCAGCAGAAGGTCTTTGCAAAGCCATTGTTAAAGAAAACAAAACAGCAGCGGTTGTGGAAGTTAACTCAGAAACAGATTTCGTTGCTAAAAATGTAGATTTTCAGAATTTTGTATCTGCAGTGGCAGAACAGGCTGTGGAATCTTCTGCTACCAATATGGATGCTTTTCTTGAGGAGAGCTGGAATGCAGACACCACAAAGACAGTGAAAGAAGCATTGATAGAGAAGGTTTCTGTAATTGGAGAGAATTTATCCATTCGTAGATTTGAAAAAATAACAGCTGAAAATGGATGTGTCGTGTCTTATGTTCATGGTGGCGGAAGAATTGGTGTTTTAGTAGAAGCCGATACGGACGTTATAAATGATGGGGTAAAAGAAGCGTTGGTAAATGTTGCAATGCAGGTTGCAGCATTATCTCCTAAATATGTATCCCAAGATGAAGTTTCAGAAGAATATAAAGAACATGAAAAATCAATTCTATTAGAGCAGGCAAAGAATGATCCAAAGAATGCAGGCAAGCCAGATGCAATCATTGAAAAGATGATTATTGGACGTCTTAATAAGGAGCTAAAAGAGGTTTGTCTTTTAGAACAGGCTTATGTTAAAGATGGTGATTTAACCGTTGCAAAATATATGGAACAAGTAGCAAAGGAAAATAATGCAGCCATTACGGTTAAGAAGTTTATTCGCTTTGAGACCGGTGAAGGAATTGCAAAAAAAGAAGAAGATTTTGCTGCAGAAGTTGCAGCACAGATGGGAAATAAGTAATAACAATCTAATAATTCTTATAGGTCCACATATTTGTGTTAACAGCAGGAGTATGTGGATTTATTTTAGTACAGAGAGCACATAAATAATGCAAACCAATAGCGAGGTATGAAATATGAAAAAATTACGATGGTCTTTAATTCTTATAGCAGCGGCCCTATCCTTAACCATAATGGCTCCTCACATGATTTATGCAAAAACCTCATCCAAAATGATAGAACCAAGCGTTGCAGACGCTGCAATGTATCGAGGCACTGTTTCAAAAGTGTATGAAAAGAAAGAAAATCTTTTTGTGACTTTAAGACAAGAGGAGGGAACGAATTTTGGATTTTCCTCTCTTAAATTTGTAATGAATAAAGATACCAGATTAAATATGAAAAAAGAGGAAATTATACCGGGTGCTTATTTGGAAATTTATTATGGAGTAGAAGGATCCCCTGCTTTTAAAACAGAAACAGCAATTCTGGTTAATCCGTTGGTAGAAGCATCGATGTCGGTTTATACCGGAAAAGTTATAGACTTCACACCAAATAAAGATAAAAAAGATGTGGGCGATATTCTTTTGAAAAGTGATGGTATGGATTATGAAATTTTATTTCACTATGGGAAAGAAACGAACTGTTATTTGGATCTTACAGGGATAAAAAAGGGAGATTATTTAACTATTTATTACAGTGGTGCCTTAACTAGAAGCGTTCCCCCACAAGGATTTGCATTGGAAATCAGAAAAGCAGCAGACATGGGGCTCTATCGAGGAAGCGTTACCAATATAAAGAAAGAGAAGGGGATTATAACCTTGTCTTTAAAGAACACCGATGACATTAACTTTAAAAATAAGACTTTAAAAATAATAATAAACAAGAACACAGAATCCGAAATCAAATTATCTAAAATAAAAAAAGGAATGTATTTAGAAGTATTTTATCAAAATTCCGGTGAAGTACCAACTGCCATTACCCTAGAGCAGATTTAATAAATATTGTGAAAGGTGTAGCTATGGACATTAATCATGTAGTAAAAAAAATTGGAAGCAATGCAATTTATGATTTTATGAATGAATCCCTCCCAGGAGGTTTTCTTATTGTAACTCCATCTCCCAAATTTGAGATTATTTTTGTAAATGATACGTTAATTAAAATGCTTGGCTATACAGATAAGTATGAACTACAACAACAGACGCAAAATACAGCGCTTTCTTTTGTTTATCCCAAAGATTTGGAACGAATTCAAGAAAAGATAAGGGAAAGAGAAAAGCTCAGAGAACCCTGTGAAATCAGCTACCGCATGCTAAAAAAAGAGGGTAGTTTTCTTTGGATTAATCAACATTCCCAGCATTTTATAAATGAAAATGGGGAGGAAGTGATTTTTGCCTATTATGTAGATATTACAGCGCAAAAAGAAATGGAACTTCAATTTAAAAGGGAAAGGGACAAGTTTGAGACCTTAGTACAAACCATACCTTCCGGAATTGGACTATATAAGTTTGGTCCCCAAAAGACAGAGATTCTTTATTTTAGTGACTCGGCCTGTACCATGTGTGATATGACCAGGGAAGAATATTTTAAAGCAACAAAAGATTCTATTTTATCCGTCATTCATCCGGAGGATCAAAACGGATTACAAAGGGTCATTGCCGAAGCAACAAAAAAAGGAGAAAACATTGATTACAGCTACCGTCTTTTACAAAAAGAGGGTAAATACCGGTGGATACATCTTACCGGAGCTAAGATGTATGAAGAAGATGACTGTCCCGTTTATAATGCTGTATTTTCCGATATTGATACGCTGAAGCGTTCAGAGATGGAGAGGGCAGAACAGGTTATTATACTGGAAGAACAGTATAAAAATGAGATTGCATACCGAAATGCAATTATGGACGATTGCATGGTAACTTTTCGAATCAATCTAACACAGAATAAGGTGGAAGACTGCGTCGTTCTTGAAGAAGATTTTACAGAACTCAAGAATTATGAAAAAATAACCGATTTATTTCAAAGTATCCATGCCTCCTTATTTGACCAGACAGATAGAGAAACGGTAGATGGTGTACTGGACTGCAGCTGGCTTTTAACCCAGTACGCAAAAGGAGAACGAAAGTTTATAATTGAATATCGACGTTGCCTAAAAAATAAAAATATCTGCTGGCTCCATGTAACCATAAAACTATTAGAACAACCCAAAACGGGAGATATTATTGGGTTTATATACACAAAGGATATAACGGCAAGTCAGGAAATCCAGGAACTGATTCACCATGTAGTCGATATGGATTATGATTATATTGCAAAACTGGATATGATGAATAATACTTGTTCTTTTTATGGAAAAAATGATAAAGAGATGCCTATTCCATCTTTTCAATGTAAAAGCAATCATGAAGAAGTAGAACTTTATGCTAAAAAATATTTGGTGGAGGAGGACATGGAACGTTATATTCAAGAAATATCCTATGAGAATATAATAGAGGAACTGGAAGAAAACCCCTTATTTACCATCTACGTTAAAATGAAAAAACCAGATGGGAAGATTCGAAAAAAAATGCTTCAATTTTCTTATTTAGAAAAAGAAAATAAAAGAGTCATGATTACGAGAACGGATGTTACGGATTTGTTTGAGAAAGAACGGGTGCAGCAAAACAATTTATCAAAAGCCCTTGAAATATCCAAACAGGCAAACGCAGCAAAGTCCGATTTTCTCTCAAGAATGAGTCATGATATTCGAACCCCAATGAATGCAATTATCGGGTTTTCAGCTATGGCCATGGAAGAAGAAACAGACAGAGAAACCATGTATTCTTATATGAAAAAAATAAATTATTCCGGTCAATATCTGCTGGGACTAATTAATGATGTTCTGGATATGACAAAAATTGAAAGCAACAAGATGGAATTACATTTAGCTCCAGTGAACTTAAAAGAATTATTAAATGGAGTTCTTTATCCTGTAAAGATTATGATGGATAAAAAACACATAGATTTTAAAATTAATGTAAAAGGTTTTGAAGAGAGTACCTACGCTATAATTGATAAAATGCGAGTGCAGCAGGTCTTCATTAATTTATTATCGAATGCTGCAAAATTTACACCCGATAATGGAAAAGTGGAGTGCATGATCGAAAATTTAAGAATTACAAAAGATATAGTGTTAGACCGAATTACCATTCGAGACAATGGAATTGGTATGAGCAAAGAGTTCCAAAAGAAATTATTTAAGCCATTTGAACAGGAATATCATGAAAATAGTATCGAACAGACAGGAACCGGTCTTGGACTTGCTATCGTGAAAAATATCGTGGATTTAATGGGAGGAACCATTACCGTTACCAGTGAAAAAGGAAGAGGAACGGAGTTTGTTATAGAATTGGAGAGCCACTACATAAAGGAAGATTATAATCTGCAGAAAATAAAAAAAGCAAATCTACAAACCAATATTTCCCTGGAGGGCAGAAAAATTCTCTTATGCGAAGATCATCCTACAAATTTAGAAATAGCCAAAAAGCTATTAATGAAGAAGGGTATTTGTCTGGATACGGCTTCCAATGGAAAGATAGCAGTGGAGCTGTTTAAAAAGTCTGCAATCAATACCTATGACGCTATTTTAATGGACATTCAAATGCCGGTTATGGATGGTTTGGAAGCAACAAAAAAAATCAGAGAATTAGAACGTGAGGATGGGAAAAGCGTTCCCATCATTGCCATGACAGCAAATGCATTTGAAGAAGATATAAGATCTTGTATAGAGGCAGGCATGAATGAACACGTAGCAAAGCCCATTGAATTTGACAAGTTATATGCTGCCATTTGCAGCTGCCTGGAGGAAAGAAAATAAGAAAAGTATTTGACTTTTTTTCATACAAGGATTATTCTAATAACCAGATGAAATGTTAAGATACGTTCTGACATAAATCGAAAAACCGAATATAAAGGTAGTTCTAACGCAGAAAGAGATTTCTTTTGTGAAAGGCGATAAAAGTAAAATTAAGCGCGCCTTTTTTGGTGCGCTTTTCTAATGAACAGGAGGTAAAAATCAAGATGGAAGATACAAAAGTCGCTTTGATTGGAATCGTAGTAGAACAAGAGGATTCCATTGGAAAATTAAATGCCATTTTACATAACTACAGTTCCTATATTATAGGAAGAATGGGAATTCCCTATGAAAAAAAAGAAATTTCAATTATCAGCGTAGCGGTGGACGCACCGGCGAATGTTATTAGTGCCTTATCCGGTAAACTGGGAATGCTGCCAGGAATCAGTGCAAAAACAGTGTATTCTAAGCTTTCACAGAACAGAAAGGATGAAGAAGTATGATTAAAATTGCAGTTTATGGAAAGGGTGGAATCGGAAAGTCAACCACAGTGTCCAATCTTTCAGTTGCATTGGCAAGAACTGGACTTAAAATCATGCAGATTGGCTGTGACCCCAAGGCAGATTCTACTCTTTATTTGAAAAATGGGAAAAGAAGCATACCCATTCTCGATTTACTTCGGGAAAAGGGAGAAAATGCCACCTTGGAAGAAATGATTACAAAAGGGGAAGAAGGAATTCTGTGTGCAGAGGCCGGCGGACCAACGCCGGGATTAGGCTGTGCCGGAAGAGGAATTATTGCTGCCTTCGATGCGTTAGAAGAAAGAAAAGCTTTTTCTACGTATAAGCCGGATCTGGTTTTTTATGATGTACTTGGTGATGTGGTATGTGGTGGATTTGCCATGCCTCTTCGAAAAGGATATGCCGATCATGTTATAGTGATTACTTCTGGGGAGAGTATGTCCATTTATGCAGCTGCAAACCTTGCCCTGGCGGTAGAAAACTTTAAGGATCGAGGTTATGCAAGTCTTTCCGGAATAATTCTCAATTCCAGAGGAGTGGAGCGGGAAGAAGAAAAGGTAATGGAATTTGCAAAAGAAATTAAGACACCGATTCTTGGCATTTTATCCCGTAATCCCATAGTACAAAAGGCCGAAGATAGAAATAAAACAGTGCTGTCTGCATTTCCGGAGAGTGAAATGGCTAAAGAATATGAGGCATTGGCAGCGGTGATTTCCAAATGGAAGAAATAAAAGAGAAGGGAAGATAATCGCATGCAGTTAGAAGGAATTTTAATCAAAAATGCAAAGAGCAGAAGCCCATTTTCCATAGGACTTCAGTACAATCCACCGGCAAGAGGGGTATGGAATATTGCCAATATGGCAATGCTGATTCCGGAAAGCCATGTTATTTTTGTCTGCCCTATGGGATGTATGCGTGGAGTTACTTTAACCGCAGCAGAAATGAATACAAAACATCGCTTTTCGGCCATCTTTGTTACAGAACAGGAAATTCTCATAGGAAGTGAGGAATCCCTTGTTATAAATGGGGTAAGTGAAATCCTGGATGCCATGGAAAATAAACCGAAGGCGGTCTCTATTTTTACCAGTTGTGTAGACCAGTTTTTGGGAACGGATCATAAAATGGTATTTCGAAGCCTTCAGGAAAAATATCCACATATAGGATTTATTGAATGCTTTATGACACCTACCATGCGCAAGGGAGGATTACCTCCGGATCCCATTATGAGAAGACAGTTATTTTCACTGCTAGAGCCCACTCATAAAAAAAGCAAAACCGTCAATTTTATAGGAAATAACCTTCCTCTTCCAGAAGAAAATGAGATAAAACAGCTGATTCGAAGAGCCGGATATAAAAGCCTTGATCTTGGAAACTGCAGGTCATTTACCGAATATAAAAAGATGGAGGAGAGCGGTTTAAATATTATGATTCATCCCAATGGTAAAAAAGCGGTGGAAGAGTTGTCCAATCGATTGGGTATCAAGAATATTCAGATTCCTCTAACGTATCATTTTTCTGAAATGCAAGAAAACTACAAAAAACTGGCGGAGGAATTGGGAGTAAAATGGACACAACAAGAAGAAGAGATTCTTGAAAAAATAAAATTTCGTGCAGAGCAAACCATAAAAAGAGTAAAAGATAAACTTCAAAATACCCCACTCAGCATAGATTATACCATGACAGGAAGACCCTTTGGCCTTGCAAGACAATTGTTGGAGTTTGGATTTTCTGTAAAAGAAATTTATGCAGAATCCTGTCTCCTAGAGGAGGAAGAAGATTTCTTATGGCTTCAAAAGTATGGTGGAGAACTTACCTGGTACTATCCAATGGCACCTCAAATGGCAATGGCAGAGCGGAGAGAAAGAAAAGAATTTCTGGCTTTGGGACAGGTAGCCGCTTATTTTTGTAATACCCCTTATTTTGTAAATGTAGTAGAAAGTGATGGAATGTATGGCTTTCATGGTTTAGAAGAATTAATGAAAAAAATGGAAGAAGCCGTAGAAAATGAAAAAGATACCAGCCGGCTTATTCAGATAAAAGCCTTAGGCTGTTGTGGTTGATGAAAGGAGGACTCCTATGGAACAAGTTGTAAAAAAAATATCCACTTATTCCGGTGATTG
>JAVXEO010000077.1:0-8541 GCA_036658435.1 Acetivibrio sp. | reverse complement strand
TACTTTTTTTCGAATCAAAAAAACAAGTTTTGCCTCACCTTCTGCTTTTCCTTCTTCTCTTTCGTTTTTCATTTCCTGGGCTTTATCCATAGCGGCAATCTGGCGGTGAAGATAGGCTCTGCGCAGATTTTCGTCCTGGTTTATCTTTTTTAGTTCTTCTACCACTTCCGTCATAACAACATCCTCCCTTGCTGCTTCTTCATATACAGGGTTCCGGTCTTTTCGTTCCGCAGTTTATAGGTATTATAATCCTCCCTGATTGCATCTTTAGAAACGGTTCTATTTTCTCACATTTTTCCACGAAAGTTTTTTTCCACTAGTTTTCTGGCAACCATAATCTGGTGTCCACAGCCTGCACATTCCAACCGAAAATCCATACCTACACGAAGAATTTTCCACTCCTTGCTTCCGCAGGGATGGGGTTTTTTCATCTTAATTACTTCACCAACTTCAAACTCCATATCATTTCTCCTTACCTTTTTAAATGCCTTATCTATATATTCTCATGTTTTGCTTTTTCATGCAAGTAGGAAATTCTTAATAAACATTCTATTCTATTTTTAAAATTTAATATAAAATATATTTTTATATTGATTTTTTAGATCATATGATATATTATAATAACTACATGACATGGTTTTAAAAACTACATTGCGTAGTTTTTTGTATTTTAAGTTTCATTTTGTTCATACTATTTACAAGAATTAAAAAGAAAGAGGGTTTTTTCATGAAACAATTAAAAGAACACGGTCCAAAGGATCCGGGAAGTGCAATTACTCACTTTATCGGAATGATGATGGCACTTTTCGCAGCAACGCCGCTTCTTATCAAAGCACATCAGCAGCCTGACCCCATTTATACTATTTCTTTATCTATATTTATTCTCAGCATGTTCCTGCTTTATACGGCAAGCACATTTTATCACACCTTTGACATTTCGCCTCGTATCAATCGTATTTTAAAAAAATGCGACCATATGATGATTTTTGTTATGATTGCCGGCAGTTATACTCCCATTTGCCTTGTTGTTATCGGGGGAAAACTTGGAGTTGGTATGCTTGTTCTTATTTGGTCCATTGCATTGCTTGGCATGTTGTTAAAAGCATTTTGGGTTTATTGTCCAAAGTGGGTATCCTCCGTTATTTATATTGGTATGGGTTGGACTTGCGTACTGGCTTTTGCTCCAATCATTCATTCTTTACCAAGAAGCGGATTTCTTTGGTTAGTCGCCGGTGGTGTTATCTATACCGTTGGTGGTATTATCTATGCTTTAAAGGTTCCAATCTTTAATGGCCGCCACAAGAATTTCGGGTCTCATGAAATTTTTCATCTTTTTGTACTAGGCGGAAGTATTTGCCATTTTATACTAATGTATCAATTTGTAAGCGTTATGCCTTTATAAATCATTTAAGTGGGCTGCCTTTAAAAGGCAGCCCACTTTTATTATAGCAGTCGATTGAAAATAGTACATTATTCAAAAAAGCAAAGGGCTTTCAAACAGATTTACGTAAAAGTACCGACTGCGAATTTTTAATTTTATGTAATCTGTTTCACCCTATTTCTTATTATATGATAGCATCGGTTATTGTTTCCTGTTTTTTCCCTTTTATTTTATAGCTATTTTCTGCAGGCAAAGAAGTCCCCGCCTGAAATTCATCCTTTTTAAGATAAAGAGTCTGCTTTGCAGACTCTCGCGCCAAAGCATGGTCACTTCAGTGACCATATTCCTTAGCACAGCGTGCGCACCCACAGCGGAGCGTTTTTATGTAATAGGAGTACTTTCCTATTACATAAAATAAAAATAGAGCAATACACCGCTTTGTATAAGGAACCAGCAAATGCAATCGCTCTATTTTAATGTGTTTTAGCGAAGAACTAAAAGTGGATCAACCTCTTCTCCATTTTCTATTACTTGGAAATACAAGTTTGTTCCCTCTTCTACATAGTACTTGGTAGGTGCCGCAAGATCTGCCAGGTGACTGCCTTCCAAGACAAAATCTCCTGCCTTCCAAGTTACGTCCTTTAAATTTCCATATACCAATTCATAATCGTTCCCAATAGACATGGTTATGGTTGTTCCGGTTTCTTCATTGGAATCAACTGTAGTAATAACCCCGTTGCAGGCACTGAGAACTTCCATTCCTTCTTTGCCTTCAATTAGCATGGCAGGGTTACACTTATACTGAGCCAGGGTCTTAAAATAAACTGATTTTTCCATACTATAAGGCAGAATAACCTCACCACTCAAAGGCCAAAGCAATCCTTTTTCTTCATCAAATTTCAAATTAGATATCTTCTCACCTTGGCTGATTACAGGCGCTACTTCCGGTTCCTCTTCCTGTAAAGCAACTTGATTTTCTTGTGTTTCTTGTATCATTTTGGGTTCTGTCATTTCCATTGGCGCTGTTTGTGGTATTTTGGGTTCCGGCTCTATAAAAGCTACTTCCGGTTCCCTTTCTTCTATTAAGGATGCCTGGGGTTCCTTTTTTGCAACCCGGGTTCCTTCTTCATCCTTACCTGTAAGCATGTTTGCACTTATTATGCCTACTGCAAGAACGGCTATCACTCCCACAAGAAGTGATACATAAAATCCTTTTTCTCTGAAAAAAGCTTTTACCTTATCATTCACTCTCATCACCTCATTTGTATTGTCTCCAAATTAAGGTGAACTATTCAAATCTTTTCTATTCTGTTTTTATCTATTTACAGTAATTTTATCTAAATGCCAAATATCATCTACATATTCCTGCACCGTTCTATCCGATGAGAATTTACCAGAACATGCCACATTTAGCATAGCCGCTTTTGCCCATTCCGTTGTGTTTCTATATTTTCGATCAATTTCTTTTTGTGCTGCTTCATAAGAACGGAAATCCTTTAAAATAAAATATTGATCTGCCTTTTCTCCACCATTATCATTTAGAAGAGAATTGTAAATTTCACGGAATAATTCGGTATTACCATCTGTATAGGTATCATCTACCAGCTGTGACAGAACCGTCTGTATCTCCCGGTCTGTATTATATATTTCTCTTGGATTATACCCTCCATGCTGTTCATATTGAATAACTTCATCGGAACTCAATCCAAAAATAACTGCATTTTCCAATCCAACTTCTTCCACAATTTCCACATTTGCACCATCCATGGTTCCTATGGTTATGGCTCCGTTTAACATAAATTTCATATTACCGGTTCCACTTGCTTCTTTGCTGGCTGTAGAAATTTGTTCCGATACATCTGCTGCCGCAAAAATCATTTCTGCATTGGATACACGGTAATTTTCTATAAACACTACTTTAATTTTATCATGAATATAAATATCATTATTAACCTGTTCTGCTACACTATTTATTAATTTAATAATACTTTTTGCCCTACGATAGCCTGCAGAAGCTTTTGCCCCAAAAATAAACGTTCTCGGGCAAATATCAATCTCCGGATTTTCCTTGATTTTATTATATAAATGCATAACATGAAGAATATTTAAAAGCTGACGTTTGTACTCATGAAGACGTTTTACCTGAACATCAAAAATCGAATTGGGATTAACTTCTATTCCATTGTGCTCCTTTATATAGTTTGCCAGCCGCACTTTGTTTTGATACTTAATATTCATAAATTCTTTTTGGCACTGGGCATCCTCCACATATGCGCATAGATCCTTCATTCGACTTAAATCCGTAATCCATCCATCTCCAATTTTTGAGGTAACCCAGTTTGCAAGCAATGGATTTCCGTGAAGAAGGAATCTTCTTTGAGTAATACCATTCGTCTTATTGCTAAATTTTTCAGGCATCATCAAATAAAAATCTTTTAATTGCTGTTTTTTCAAAATTTCGGTGTGAAGTTTTGCAACTCCATTTACTGAAAAGCCACTCACAATTGCTAAATTTGCCATCCTTATCTGTCCATCATAAATAATTGCCATAGAACGAACTTTATCCTGCTGTCCTGGATATCTTTTCTCTATTTCCATGATAAACCGATGGTTAATTTCCTCTACAATCTGATAAATTCGTGGAAGGAGGCGTGAGAATAATTCTACCGGCCATTTTTCCAATGCCTCCGACATAATCGTATGATTGGTATAGGCACAAGTTTTTTGTGTAATACCCCAGGCATCTTCCCAGGTCAGACCATGATCGTCCATTAAAATACGCATAAGTTCTGCAACTGCTACCGTTGGATGGGTGTCATTCATCTGGAAGCACACCTTTTCCGGTAACCGAAAGATTTCATTATCATGTGTCTCCATAAATCGCGTAACCGCTCTTTGAATACTTGCTGAAACAAAGAAATACTGTTGTTTTAAACGAAGCTCTTTTCCGGCATAGTGGGTATCGTTTGGATAAAGCACTTCACATATTGTTTTTGCCAGATTCTGTTGTTCAATTGCCTTATGATAATCCCCCTGGTCAAAGGAGTTTAAATTAAAGGTATCAATGGCTTCTGCATCCCAGATACGAAGGGTATTTACCATATTATTCCGGTATCCTACGATAGGTAAATCATAAGGTACTGCACGAACAGACTGGTAATCCTTCTGAATGAAATGCTCCTTTCCATTCTCGTCTTTCATAAAAGCAACATGTCCCCCAAATTTCACTTCCACTGCATATTCCGGACGTTCAATTTCAAAAGGATTGCCATTTCTCAGCCAGTCATCTGGAACTTCTATCTGGTAACCATTCTCTATTTTCTGCTTAAACATTCCATATTTGTAACGAATTCCACAGCCATAAGCCATATATCCCTGGGTTGCCAGTGAATCCAAAAAACACGCTGCCAATCTTCCAAGTCCACCATTTCCAAGTGCCGGATCCGGTTCTTGATCTTCCAATACATTCAAATCAATTCCCAGTTCATCCAACGCTTCACTAATTGCTTTATTTCCCTTTAAGTTTAAAATGGTGTTTCCCATAGCGCGTCCCATAAGAAATTCCATGGATAAATAATAAACCATCTTTGCATCTTTTTCTTGACGTGCCTTATGTGTTGCCAGCCACTGATCCATAACATAGTCCTTTATGGCATAACATACTGACTGAAATAATTGTTGCTGGCTTGCCTCTTCCACTTCACGAAATGACAATACCTTCAAATAATCAATCACTTCTTTTTTAAATTCCTCTTTGCTTAATTCTTCTGTTTCATTTAATTCTTCCATATAGGAATGCCTCCTTTATTAAACTGCACATATAAAAAAAGGGTACTGTTTTTATTTTTTCTCTACTCCAAGTATAACCGTTTCTCCATTGATATTCCATTCTTTTATAGAACCTTTTACTTCCGTATATACAATTGCATCTGCAAGAACCTTTGTCGTAATAGCTTCCTCATTCTTTCGAAGCACCTGTGCAACCTTGTCATTTCCTTCTATATAAACGGTAATATGATCCATAACCTCAAAGTCCGCATCCTTACGCATCGTTTGTATTTTACTGATAATTTCCAGTACATACCCTTCTTCTATTAATGTTTCTGAAAGGTTGGTATCCAGCACTACCGTAATTCCATAATTGGATTCTGACATATAGCCTTCCATCTGCGCTGCGTCAATAAGTAAGTCTTCTTTTTCCAAAACCTCTTCCACCCCATCTAGTGTAATGGTAAGGGATCCTTTTTCATTTATTTCATCCATAGACGTATTTCCATCTAATTCTGCCAATACTTCCTTCAGTGCATTTAACTGTTTTCCAAAACGACGGCCAAGGGTTTTAAGCTGTGGTTTAAAGGTATAGGAGGTGAAATCACGCACATCTTCTGTAAATATCACTTCTTTTACATTCAACTCATCCCCTATAATCTCTTTGTAAAATTCTGAAAGCACCGTCTCTGCTTTCACATACATCTTTCCAATTGGCTGACGGTTTTTAATATTGGCTGTATTTCTACAAGCACGGCCAAGAACCACAATATCCAGAACTTCTTCCATGGCCTTTTCCAGTTCTGTGTCTATCCATTCTTCTCTTGCCTCTGGAAAGTCACATAGATGTATGCTTTCCGGCGCTGTTTTATCAATGCCGCAAACTAAATTACGATAAATATCTTCTGTCATAAAAGGTATCATTGGTGCTGCTGCCTTACAAATTGTTACTAATGAGGTGTACAATGTCATATACGCATTTATTTTATCTTGTTCCATTCCCTTTGCCCAAAAACGTTCTCGTCCTCGTCTTACATACCAGTTACTCATTTCATCTACAAAATCCTGCAAGGCCCTGGCTGTTTCCGGAATCTTATAGTTTTCAAGATTTTCATCTACCGTTTTTACAACCGTATTCAGTCTTGACAATAACCATTTGTCCATAACCGGAAGTTTATCATACTCCAGCTTATATTTTGTTGGATCAAATCCATCAATATTTCCATAAAGTACGAAAAATGCATAGGTATTCCATAAGGTTCCCATGAATTTTCTCTGTCCTTCCTGTACTGCCTTTCCATGAAAGCGGTTTGGGAGCCAGGGAGCACTATTTACATAGAAATACCAACGAATGGCATCTGCTCCATATTCATTTAAAGCATCAAAAGGATCCACTGCATTTCCTTTGGATTTGGACATTTTCTGCCCATTTTCATCCTGTACGTGTCCAAGAACAATCACATTCTTATAAGGGGCTTTATTAAATAATAAGGTAGACTCTGCTAATAGGGAATAGAACCAGCCTCTGGTTTGATCCACTGCCTCCGAAATAAAATCTGCAGGAAACTGTGCTTCAAATTTATCTTTATTTTCAAATGGATAGTGATGCTGTGCAAATGGCATGGCTCCTGAATCAAACCAGCAGTCAATTACCTCTGGCACACGGTGCATTTCTTTCCCACATTTTTCGCAGGCAAACGTAACATCATCTATAAATGGACGGTGAAGTTCAATTTCCTCCGGACAGTTATGAGAACGTTCTTTTAGTTCGGCAATGCTTCCAATAGAATGCATATGCCCACATTCACATTCCCAAATATTAAGTGGCGTTCCCCAATAGCGGTTACGGCTTATACTCCAGTCCTGTACATTTTCCAGCCAATCTCCAAAACGTCCTTTTCCGATATTTTCCGGAATCCAGTTAATGGTATTATTGTTTTTTATTAAGTCTTCCTTTACTTCCGTCATTTTAATAAACCAGGACTCTCTTGCATAATAAATAAGAGGGGTATCACATCTCCAGCAAAATGGATAGCTATGCTCAAATTTAAGAGATTTAAAAAGCAACTTCTTCTCTGCTAATAAGCGAAATACAATTTCATCGGCTTTTTTACAAAAAACGCCCGCCATATCGATACATTCTGCCTTCATTTCTCCTTTTTCATCAACTAATTGAAGAAAAGGAAGGTCATATTTACGTCCCACATTGGCATCATCTTCACCAAATGCCGGGGCCGTATGAACGACTCCGGTACCATCGGTAAGAGTAACATACTTATCACAGGTTACATAATATGCCTTTTTATTATTTATAGAAGAGCGGTCTCCTGCATTTCCCGGTGTTCCATCTTCTTTATTAAATGCATAATCAAACAGTGGCACATACTCCAGATACTCTAACTCTTTTCCCAGGTAGGATTCTACCACTTCATAGGCTCCGTCTACGACAGAGAGCAAGGCTTCTGCTAAAATGTAGTATTCTATCCCTGCCACTTCGTCTTCTTCACCCTCTTTTATTACCTGATTCTTTGCATTTACGGATACCTTTACTTTTACATACGTTTCATCCGGATTTACACAGAGAGCAACATTGGAAGGCAACGTCCATGGTGTGGTTGTCCACGCTAAAATGTATTCGTTTTCTTTTCCCTTTATCTGAAATTTTACAATTGCAGACTTTTCTTTTACATCCTTATATCCCTGGGCCACTTCATGGGAAGACAGGGGCGTTCCACATCTTGGGCAATAGGGAACAATTTTATAACCCTTGTATAGAAGTTTTTTTTCCCAAATCTGTTTTAATGCCCACCACTCTGATTCAATGTATTCATTGTGATACGTAACATAAGGATTTTCCATATCTGCCCAAAATCCTACAGTTCCGGAAAAATCTTCCCACATTCCTTTGTATTTCCAAACCGATTCTTTGCACTTATTAATAAATGGTTCTAGTCCATATTCCTCAATCTGTTCCTTTCCATCCAGTCCCAGCAGTTTTTCCACTTCCAGCTCAACCGGAAGACCATGGGTATCCCAGCCTGCTTTTCTTGGAACCATATAGCCTTTCATCGTACGGTATCTTGGAATCATGTCTTTAATTACACGGGTTAAAACATGTCCAATATGAGGCTTGCCATTAGCCGTTGGAGGCCCATCATAAAAAGTATAGGTCTTCCCTTCTTTTCGATTTTCCATACTCTTTTCAAATATTTCATTCGTTTTCCAAAAGCTCTCTACCTGTTTTTCTCTATCTACAAAGTTTAAATTGGTGGATACTTTTTCGTACATTAACATAGTTTCTCTCTTCCTTTCTTTTATTAACCAGGATAAAGAGTCTGCAAAGCAGACTCTCGCGCCAAAGCATGTTCCTTAGCGCAGCGTGCGCACCCACA
>JAVXEO010000076.1:0-8893 GCA_036658435.1 Acetivibrio sp. | reverse complement strand
ATTCTTTCCCCATTTTATACGAACCTTTACAGAATATCAAGAACTAGTTTTTTGATTATCTGTTTCATTTATATAGAGTTTGTGGTAAGATAAGAAAAAGAATTTACACCCAAACATAAATTTTAGGAGGAACCCATGGAAGAAGTTGTTATTATAGGTGTTGCCGGGGGATCTGCATCCGGTAAAACAACCGTTGTGAATCGATTGAAAAAAGAATTTCTGGGAAATGTAGAGTTATTATGCCATGATATGTATTATAAAGCACATGATGACATGCCCTTTGAAGAACGGTCCACGCTCAATTATGACCATCCAAACGCTTTTGACACGGAGCGTTTTATTAATGATATCCTTTCTTTAAAGAGTGGAATGTCTATCGAACGACCGGTTTATGATTTTTCCAATCATAATCGAGCAAAAGAAACCATTCTCATAAATCCCGCAAAAGTTATTATTATTGATGGATTTTTGATTTTTGAGAATCCAACTCTTCGCAACCTTATGGACATAAAAATTTATGTGGACACCGATGCCGATGAACGTATTATTCGACGAATTCTTCGTGACGTCAGGGAGCGTGGACGAAGTCTTGAATCCGTAATCAACCAGTACATCACTACCGTTAAGCCCATGCATGAAGAATTTGTGGAGCCTTCCAAAAAGCATGCAGATATTATTATCCCAAGGGGTGGTGAAAATGAGGTTGCTATCGGTATGTTAATTGAGCGGATTAAAGCTTTTTTGTAGAAAAGCCTGTGTTTGCAATAACAGAGGTAAGCTCCATTCGCCTACCTCTGTTCTGCTATTATTTTTAATTAAAGTCCATGGTTATTGCTAAAGTTCAATTTCTTCTCCCAAAGCAAAGGAATATACTATTCTTTCTTTTACTTTTTTTCCGATAATCTGTTCCAAAGCTTCCTGATAATAACAAAGTTGTGACCGGTATCGATCCACCAGCTCTTGTTTATCCGTCACATGGTCCGTTTTGTAGTCCAAAAGAACCAGTTCCCCATCTTCTTCAAAAAAAGCATCGATAATTCCTTGTACAATTACCAGTTCTTCGCTTGGAATTTCCGGATTCACTTTCCTTGCCGGCACTCCTAAAACAAAGGGCTGCTCTTTGAAGAGTTGATTTCGGCGATCTGCAGCTGCCATCCTTTTTCCTATGGGGGTTTCAAAAAATCTCCAAATTTTGTCTTTTAATAGCAAATTTTCTTCTTCTTTCGAAATTCTTCCCGTTTTAACCAGATCAGTAATTTCTTTTTCCAGGTGATTTACGTCCGAAATTCTTTGAAATGACAGGCATTGCATCACTTTATGATACAAGGTTCCTCTTTTGGTTCCTGTTATTTTTTCTTTATTTTCCGCAAAACCTGGTATATACCGTTCCTTTGATTCTTCAGCAAATAATTTTTCTCCGGGTTCTTCTATTTTTTCAAAGGCTTTATATTTTAATTCTGACACCGATATTTTAGCTTTTATTTTCTGTTCTTCCTGATATGGATAATTAAATTCAAAAATTTTATATAGATCCTTTTCTTCTTCCTTTGGTAGATATTTATCACTGTTCCAGGAAAGCAGATACTTTCTTTTTTCTTGGTTGCTTAATTGATTTGCAAGTTCTCTTTCTACCATTTCTTCCATTCCTGAGACATGAATGTCAAACGTATCTTTCAAAGGAAGAGCGCAGGGCAGCACCCAATCTAAAAAAGATCCCGCTTCACAAAGTTCCCGAAAAGAGTTTCCTTCCTGGTGCTCCCATATGGCAAGTTTTTTTTCCAGATCTTTTACATAACCTGTCATAATTAATTTTTCTTTTGCACGGGTCATACCAACATACAGAACACGCAGTTCTTCTCCAAGGTTTTCTAAAACAATTTTTTTCTGCATTACTTTTTTTATCAAAGTCGGAACTTTTGTCCTTTTTTCATAATCAATATAATCTGGTCCAATTCCCATTTCCGGATGTAAAATCAATCGGCTTCTTGCATCCTGCTGGTTAAACTGCTTTCCCATTCCTGCTAAAAAAACAACAGGAAACTCCAATCCCTTGCTTTTATGAATGCTCATAATGCGCACTGCATTCTGCATTTTTTCTCCACTTCCTGCTTCACCAAAGTCCATGTCATATTGGTGCAGTTTTTCAATATACCGATTAAAATGAAAGAGTCCATGATAGCTTGTTTTTTCAAACTCTTTTGCTTTCTGAAGGAGCATATCTAAGTTTCCTTTTCGGATACTGCCTCCGGGAAGCATCGACATTCTATTATAATATCCGGTTTCTGTATATATTGTCTGAATTAAGTCATAGACTCCCATATAAGAAACCCTTTCACGCATTTTATCTAAAAAATTTAAGAAACGAACTATTTTTTTGATTAATTCTTTATTTTCTTTCTTTTGGTTATTGTTCTTTTGGTTATTGTTCTTTTCATACTGTTTTAAACTCTCAAAAAAAGCCTGTTCCTGTGTTTCTACACGAATTTGACTTAATTCCGCATCTGAAAATTCACCAATGTAAGACTTCAATACGGATACAAGAGGAATATCCTGCAAGGGATTATCTATTATTAAAAGTAGATTTAATATTTCTTGTACTTCAATTGCAGAAAAGTATCCGGTTTGAGTATCGGCATAGGCCGGTATCCCTTTATCACATAAAATGGAAGCAAATTCCTCTGCCCATCCACGCATGCTTCGTAGCAAAATAACAATATCCCCGTATTTTATAGCTCGATGGTGGTCTTTTTCAAAAACGTGGCCTTCTTCCATCATTTTTTTTATTTTTGAAACAATTCCCTGGGCTTCTCTTTCTTTTACTGTCATCTCTTCTGCCAGTTCTTCCTTGCCATCGAACAGAATTATTTCTGTCTTTCCCAAACTTCCTTCTTGTATTTCCGGATAAGATGCCCCTCTATACAGTGCCGCCTCTTCATCATATTCTATGTTTCCCAATGATGTGTGCATAATTTTTTGAAAAATTTCATTAATGCCATCAATTACGCTGTCTCTGCTTCGGAAATTTTTATGAAGATTAATTCTTTGCTCTTTTTCCCCATCTATTTCATATCGCTTATATTTAGCAATAAACAATTCCGGTTTTGCCAATCGGAATTTATAAATGCTCTGTTTTACATCTCCTACCATAAACAAATTGGGACGTCCAAATTTTTCTTTTGATATACTGTTTAATAAAGTTTCCTGAACGAAATTACTATCTTGGTATTCATCCACCAAAATCTCTTCATAATATTCGCTTAATTCAAGAGCAACCGATGTGGGTTTCTTTTCATTTATTAAAATTTCCAAGGCAAAATGTTCTAAATCATTAAAATCCAAAACATTCTTCTCTGCTTTTCGTATGCGGTATTGTTCCGAAAACAGCAGTGTCAGGTTTATCAAAGCTTCCATGGCAGGTTTTACCTTTTGTATATCTTCCAGGCTTTCCTCTAAGGGCTGGAAAAAATATTGTTTTTGTATTTCTACAATGGAAGCTTTTATAGTATTCCGTAGACTCTTCACAAATTCCCTTTTTTCCACGCTTACCGTTGCATCTTTTTTTGAAGACAATCGTTTCCATTCGATCTGGTTATAAAGATTCTTTAAGTCTTCGTAGGTGCAGGCTGATGTAAGCTGCTCTATTATTTTTTCATCCTCTGAAATTGCTTCCTTATACATATAGGGACCATTGCCCTCTTCGCAGATCTGAAGGGCTTTCCCATTGTCTATTTTTGCTTCTTCCAAAATGAATTGGATGTTCTCCATCAAATCCTTCATCCATTTTGCAGCCAGTAACTCTTCTTTACTTTCCAGGTTAAACCCTTCTTTTGTCTTTTGCAGCCATTCTTTTGGCCATGGATAGCTCATGGAAAATTCATAAAGTTTAAGTACCATATCTTCCAAGCCAGAGTCTGATTTTCCCGTGGCATAGCTTTCTACAAATGCAAGAAAATCCGGTTCTTTTTTTTCATATTCCATCTCCAGAACTTCTTCTAAAACATCTGATTTTAATAAACGCAGTTCCGCTTCCTCTCCCATACGAAATCCCGGATCTAAGTTAATTTGATTAAAATAATTTCTTATCATTCCAAGGCAGAAACTATGAATCGTTGTAATCTGTGCACTGTGAATCAGCGCCATTTGTTTTTGTAAATGAAGATTATCCTTTTCCTCCAATAGTCTTTTTTCAATTGCAAGACTAATTCGTTCCCTCATTTCTCCCGCGGCTGCACTGGTGAAGGTTACAATAAGAAGATGGTCTATGTCCACCGGGTGCACTTCATCCATTATTATTTGTATAATCCGCTCCACTAGCACCGCTGTTTTTCCAGATCCCGCAGCCGCAGATACTAATATATTCCGATTTCTTGTTTCAATTACCTTCCTTTGGTCTTTGGTCCACTTCATTGGTTCCACCCCCATTCTTTTCTATTTTTTCCCAAGCTTCTTCACTTTTTAATTTTTGTAAAATCCGGTATGTATTTTGTGGCAATTTCTTATCAAAGCCACAGGCTCCTGCAAATTTACAATAGTCACAGGCCGTTGCGTCACCTAATTTGTATGGGTTCTTCCTGTAATTTCCCTCCATTATTTCATTCCCAAAGTCTGTCATTTTTTTTCGTACAAATGAAATCATGCGTTGAAAATCTTCCGTTTTTATTGCACTTGAGTTTTTAGAAAGCTCACCACATTTTACGGTTTCAACGGGGATTACATTGGACTTAATGGAAGGGGAAAGTATGGATTCTTCTTTTTCATCAAAAGAATGATCCAGAGCTCTTATAATTTCTGTTTTTTCATTTACAAGACCATTTACTCTTAATTCTTTTAAAATCTGTTCTTCCAGAAAAACAGCATCTGGCTTATCTACAATGGGATCGTCAATATTGTAATAAAAGATTCCCGCCGGAACTACCGTTTTCTCTCTTCTATCCTTTTTTGTTTTTTCCAGCATGGTCTCCATATAAACCACCAGCTGCAACTGCAACCCGTAGTACACATCGGTAATGTCAAAGGACTTTTTTCCGGTTTTATAATCCAATACCTTTACATAAATTTCTTGCTCCTTTTCACACAAATCAATACGATCTACCCTTCCCATTAACTGCATCTGATTTCCATCTGCCAGAGGAAGTCTGACGCTTTCTAAATCATCCAGAAAAGAAAACGAAAGCTCATATCCTTTTGGTTCAAAGTCTCCGGAACTAATTTGCTTTGTTAACGCCCAAAGCGTCCTGTTTAAAATTCGTTCTATCCGTTCTATTACATATTCATTTCTTTTAGAACTATGTAGAATGGCATTTCCGTATTCTTTCGTTACTTCCTTTACGCATTCTCCTGCCATTTTTTTTTGTTCCTCTTCAGGAACGGTCTTCCATGTTAAATTCTGTTCCTGCATTTTTCTTTCATAGCGCTCCAGTGCCTTATGAAAAATATTCCCCATGTCAGGAATATTGATTTTAAATTCCTGTCTCTCCTGAAGCCGTAATCCATAATTCAAAAAATGGGCATAGGCACAGGCCGCATATTGTTCCAAACGAGTTACGCTTCCCTTAAGCTCCCCCCCATATAATGCCTTAGAAACTTCTTTTCCTAAAACATCTTTTCCTTGATTTTTCCAGATAAGATTAATTTCATTAATTAATTTTTGATTTAACTTTTCGTCATTGTAATATAAGCTATATATTTTTTCCCAAATTAAATCTTCCGATTCTTCACCTTCAAAGTTTCTTAAGCCATGAATGAGTCTTTGTTCTCCCCTGTCTTCTTCTATTTGCATTTCTAATTCTTCAAGGGAGTCCCCCTTTTTTTCTTTAAAAGCATCCGGAAACAGTTGTTCTATTTTCCCAATTAGAAAGGATGGTTTCACTGCTTTTCCATCCAGGCCAACCAAACAGTATGTCACCCAAACCCTGGTATTTGGTTTTGTTAGGTTTAAGTACAAATAAAATCTTTCTGTATAAATCTGCTCCCTTTTTGTAGGCGCCAGTTCCACTTTTTGATTTTTCAAAAGTTCACGTTCCATATCGGATAAAATTCCGCCGCCGGTAACCGCTTTTGGGACAACTCCATCATTTACTCCTATAAAGAAAAGAACTTTAATATTTTTTAATCTTGTTCTCTCCATGTCGCCCACTATAATTTGATCAATGCTGCTTGGAATCATCCCCACTTTTAATTTCTTTAAACCTGCATTTAATATATCCCGAAATTCTTTACGTGAGGTTTTTTCTTCTCCTAAAAGCTCCATCATCCGTTCCAGCAGTTCCATCACCATCTTATAAACCTGTCCATACTCTTTTTCCAGTAAATAATTTTCCTGTTCTTTAAACTTTGCCTCATAAACTTGTAATTGTTCAAATGCTTTGTTTTTTATTATAAAATTATAAAGGGAAAGGATATACTCCTTTACCTGTCCATCCTTTCTTTCCAATATTATTTCTGCGGATTCCAGCTGCACCATTACTCTTTCTCGTATTTGATTTAAAAAAACAAGGTCATCTTCCGTCATGGCACCATAGCTTTTATAAAAAGGATTTTTCCATGTTTCCACACCTCTTATTCCCATTGCAAGGCAATAATTTTCCAGATAATCCAATTCCTCATTTTTTAAAGATAGCATTCCGCAGCGTAAATAATGAAACATACTTTCGTAATCCATTCTGCGCTCCGCCATTTCAAACAAACTATTCATCCATATAACAAATGGATTTTCTATGATTTCTTTCTTACTATCTAAGAAATAAGGAAGTTGTGCCTGTTTAAATTCTTTCTCAATGAGTCTTCCATAGCTTTCTATGTCACCTGAAACAACGGCAAAGTCCCGGTAACGGTATCCTTCTGTTCGAACCAGTCTGCGAATGTTTCCCACAACAAATAAAACTTCTTCCTTGGGACTTTTACATTCCTTGATTGCAATTTCTTCCTGGGGTTTTTGGTATATATTATAGGGATGTCGAAATAAATTTCTTTCCAGTGCACGGAGTGCTTCTGCTTTTTCAAATCTCCAGGGAGTTCCATTTTTGCTTTTAGAATAAATAGGTTCTAAAATCTCAATTTTATTTTTTTGAGCCAGATGAATTAGTTTTCCAATTGTTTTTTTGCTAAGATGAAATAGTTGAAATTCTTCCCCTTCCCGATAAATATCTTCTCTTTCGTCTATGGTAACCGTTACATAAACCTCTTTTGCCATAACCAGAATACGTTCCAATACTTTATTTTGGGAAGGTGTAAATCCGGTAAATCCATCAAAACAAACTACTGCATTTTTTATAATCTCCGATGTTTCCAGTGCATCATATAAAACATCCATAATTTCTTCTGTTGTTATATATCGATCTTTCATAAATTCTTGAAAGCTTTTATATATAATTAAAAGATCTTTTAATTTTGTTTCTAAAAGCGTTTTTCCTTTTGCTAATTCAATCATTTCTTCTAATTTAACTTCATCGATGCTATATTGAAACAATTCCGATAATATTGATTTGATTTCATCCACAAATCCCGGTTTTCTAATATTGGATTTGAAATATAAAAAGGACTCTTTTTTTTCTTCCAATACTTTTCTAAGAACCATACTTTTACCTGTGTCCTCTAAAACGGGTGTCCCTCCCCTTCCCGTTTCTTCCATAATTCGATAGGACAGACGCATAAAACTAAGTACATCGATGTTTACAATTCCATGCCTTTTGTGCATCGAAATAAAATCTTTTTGTGTTTCCATTGTAAATTGTTCCGGCACGATTACCAAGTAATTTGTTTTGGGGTATTTTACAGATTCTTCAATTACTTTCGTGTATAAATAATGAGATTTCCCCGCTCCGGATCCCCCCAGTATGAATTGTAATGACATTTCATCCCTCTTTTCCTAATATCTTTATAATATAACGTCATATTTTCTTTTCTTTTTTCATAGTATATAACATGTAACCATTGTTTTGGAGGTCTTTTATGTCAAGAACTAAAATTATTATCCTTTCCATCAAAGAAATTATATACACCTCTATCTTTATTGGTCTTGGTTTACTTTTAATATTACTCCTTATCATCATGTTCCGACCAATTAGTAAAGATAAAGAAAAAACACCGGCTGCACAAAATGAAATATTGTACCATCCCGGTGTATATACCACCCAAATTACCTTAGGGCAGAATTCTCTTAATTTAGAAATCATGGTGGACGCTGACCATATTAATTCTGTGCGTTTCGTAAATCTGGAAGAAACCGTTTCCACTATGTATCCCCTTATAGAGCCCTCTCTTGAGGCGATTTCAACCCAGCTGGTGTCCGGTCTTTCTCTGGAAAATGTTATTTTACCTGCTGAAAATCAATATACGCAGGAGCTGTTAATGGATGCTATCCATCAAACACTTTCAAAAGCTTATATTTCTTCTAATTGACGTATCCAGGCATCCACGCATGCATCACTTGGCATCCTCCAATCGCCCCTAGGTGACAGAGCAACACTTCCTACCTTTGGTCCATCCGGAAGGCAGGAACGCTTATACTGTTGTGAAAAAAACCTTCGGTAAAACAGTTTCAGCCATTTAGAAATTACGTTTTCCTGATATTCATCTTGGAATGCATACCTGGCTATCCGGTAAATTTTTTCAGGTTCATAACCAAAACGCATTATATGATAAAGGAAGAAATCATGAAGTTCGTAAGGACCTACGGTTTCTTCTGTTTTTTGTGCAATTTCCCCATCTTTTGGTGGCAGCAATTCAGGACTGACCGGTGTATCTAAAATATCCATTAAAACCTCTTTTAGTTTATTTTCTGCCTGTGTTTCAGCAAAATACAGTACCAGATAACGAACAAGAGTCTTTGGTACGGAGGCATTTACCCCATACATAGACATATGGTCTCCATTGTAAGTTGCCCAGCCAAGGG
>JAVXEO010000075.1:0-9126 GCA_036658435.1 Acetivibrio sp. | reverse complement strand
TCTTTTTTTATGCCAAGAAAGGACGTAATTATGAAACAATTAGGAAAACGAATCATGGCCATGGTATGTGTACTTGCCTTACTGGTTCCCTTATCGGCCCATGCGCAGGCAAGGGGCAGTGGACTGGAGTATTTTGGAAAAGTTGATTATCATGGGTATAAGGTAGGAATCTTTACGGTAGATGGAGAACCTGCCTTTTGTATGGAACACAACAAGTTTAACCCCTCCAGTGGTACTGGATTTGAAACGAGGCCCTATGATAATGAAAACATTCGACGGGTACTCTACTATGGATTGTACGGGCAGGAACCTTGGAGTGGATTTGAAGACGAGGTCCATGCTAGAGTCTTAACCTCTCTGGCCCTTTCCTACTATTATGTAGGACTTCCCACTATGGATGAAGGGGATTATATCTTTCAACAGGGCGGGTTACGTGCATTTCTCAACTTTTGCGAAGCCCAAACGATTCCCACTACAAAATTAACCTTATCCAAAAGTCGGGTCCATGCCTATATCGAGGGGAACCAACAACGTACGGAGGCGATTACCTTAAATGCGTACCACACCAATTCCATAACCTTGCCTCTTCCCGAGGGGGTGCAGTTACACAACCTGTCTACCGGTACTACTTCCAGCCATCAAGGAGTGGTACAGGGGGGACAAAGTTTTTATCTGTCCACCGGCTTTGAGAAAACCGGCACTTGGAGCACCGGCAGTCAGCCCGGCAGTATGAAGAAGTTCCAACCAATGGCTATTCGTACGGAAGGAAATGGACAGGATTTGGCACACTATGAAACAACAACTGACCCCGTTGCAGTGGTCAACCTTTCGGTGAAGTGGCTGGATCAAGGAACCGTCACGGTAGAAAAGACCGACAGTGAAACTGGCAAAGGAACGCCCCAAGGTGGCGCCGGTGGGTTTGCAGGGACCATCTACGATCTGTTCCAAAAGTCTACCTATCAAACAGGCGATGGGGTGGGAAGTGCGTCCTATGTCACCAGTATCACGGTAGACAACCAGGGGAAAGGAACATCCCAAAAGATCCAGTTTGGGACGTATCTCGTGAAAGAACGAACAGCACCCACAGGTTATACCTTAGATCCAACGGTCCATGAAGTGACCTTACCAAGTACCGGCTCCAATGTATTAGAAGCCGCGGTAAAGAGTAAGGAGACGGTCATCCGTGGGGACGTGAAACTGATTAAATTTGGGCAGGACAAGATGGGGGTAGATAGTTCCATTAAAACTCCACTAGAAGGGGTCGAATTTACCATGACCCATCAAACCACGGGGGAAACGGTTCGAGTGGTTACCGATGCCAATGGAGAAGCAACTACGAAGTCGGATCAGTACCCAAGAGGTCGGCTGGTGTATGGCACATGGAAGTTGGAAGAAACGAAGACCCCGGAGGGGTATGATTCCATAGAGCCGGTGACTTTTACGGTTCAGGAAGAAGAGCAACAATTCCAGTTCATTGTTCAGGACAATGTGATACGTGCTGCTTTGAAGGTATTAAAAAAAGACCTTTCCACGGGTCGTTTAATTCCGGTTTCAGGAACAGAGTTTCGATTGGTGGATCAAGCCACTGGAAAAGACGTGGAGATGACAACGTATTATCCGGAAACCGTGGTACACAAAACTTATAAAACCAGTGAGAATGGGGTATTAACATTTCCACTTCGTTTAGACTATGGCACCTATCAGTTGGTAGAAGTGCAGGCACCAACGGGGTATCTGTTAGGGGCACCGGTAGAATTTACAGTGGATCAGTTTTTTGAATTTGAAGATCCCCAGATCGTATCGGTATTTGATGAGAATGCCATGGGTCAAATTGAAATTGGGAAGAAAGATGCAGATACCAAAGAAGCAGTGGATGGTGCTGTATTTGAAATCCGTGCCAAAGAACAGATTCAAACTCCGGATGGCACCATTCGTGCCTTGCCAGGAGAAGTGGTAGATACCATAACGGTAACCGGAGGCGTGGCTGTATCGAAACCCCTCTTTTTGGGAGCTTATGAGGTGGAAGAAGTAAAACCACCGGTAGGGTATGCATTATCCCATGAGGTATATCCAGTGACCTTGTCCTATGTGGATCAGACCACTCCGGTGAACACCTATCACCTAGAGGTGCTCAATGCACCTACCACAATCAAACTTCAAAAGACGGAGCGTAACGAACAAGCGTCCGCACCGAAAGTCCCATTAGAAGGAGTCACCTATGCACTATGGAATGTAAAAGACGAGCCAAAGAAAGAAGATCTAGATGGCGCCATGACCCAGTATCAGACCTTGTATCAAACAGACCAAGAAGGCATGATTACGATACAGCGTTTGGCACCGGGGACTTATCGGATGCAGGAAGTAGAGACGTTGCCGGGGTATGTACTGTTCCCGAAACAATATGAGATCACCATTGATGAAGAAGGTCGGATAGATGGAAGTGATACCATCACAATCGAAGCAGAAAATGACTATACCAAAGTGGAGATTTCGAAAGTGGATCTGACAACGGAAGAAGAACTACCGGGAGCACACTTGTGCATCACCGATGCCACAGGAACCGTGGTGGAAGAGTGGGTTTCTACCAATACCCCACATCGCATCAATCGACTCCCAGTGGGCGCGTATTTCTTAATAGAAACAGTGGCACCCAAAGGATATGTGACTGCAACGAAGATGCCATTTACGGTATCCGAACGAGGCATTGTACAACAAGTCACCTTAAAGAATGACTATACCAAAGTGGCAGTGGAAAAGGTAGATGCAACCACCAACCAACCGGTGCCGGGAGCACACTTTTGTCTTCTAGATGGCACAGGAACCGTAGTCGCAGACTGGATTTCCACAAAGAAGCCACACCTTATGCACCGGTTACCGGCAGGGGAGTATGTGTTACGGGAAGTAAAAGCACCCAAAGGTTATGTAAAAGCAGTCGATGTACCGGTCACCATAACGGAAACCAAAGACCTTCAAACCATACAGTTTTCAAATGACTATACCAAAGTAGAGATTGCAAAGGTAGATGCAGACACCCAGCAGGGATTAGCCGGAGCGACGTTACGTCTTACAGATTCAAAGGGAGTGCTGGTAGAAGAATGGGTATCCGAAGAGCAACCACATTCCATGCATCGGTTGCCTGTAGGAACTTATGAACTCACCGAGGTTGCCCCACCGGCAGGGTACCAACAGGCAGAGCCAATCACGGTCACAGTACAAGAGCAAGGAGCGGTGCAATCGGTGGTGATGAAGGATCAGCGCTTGTTACAAGATGGGCCAAAAACAGGCGATGCCACTCCCCTTGCCACTTGGTTGTTAGGCATGGGGTTTGGACTTGCAGTGATGGCAGTAGGGTATCGGAAAAAGAAACGATAGAAAGGAAGTAGCGTATGAAGGAATCACGTACCGTACAGGTGTATGCGACCAATTGGAGACAGTATTTAGCAGGAGAGCCGGTGGGAGACTGGCTCTTACTTCCGGCAACCAAAGAACAGGTTGCCGGGGAGGTGCAACATCTAGGGGGCAGTTATCGTATCCATGATATGAAACTCCCCAAGAAACTCCAGTTTTTGCAGGAATGCATTGTGGAAACCACGTCCTTAGAAGATTTGAATCTAGTGGTGGCGCAATTGTCCGGATTAGACACCTGGCAGTTGGAAGCAGTGGAATTATATTGTAGCCAAAAATATCAGCAATCGGCGAACTTGCTTCCCTTGTGTAATCTGGTGAGTCAAAGCAATCAATTACCATTTTCCATGTATGGAACAAAGGCATCGTCTGCTAGTAACGTGTATGAAAAATTAGGGCTTACCTTGTTGGAAGAACGTGGCAAACTGATGCAGTTAGAGGCCATGGGAATGACCCCTTATATTAACGCAGGAGCCTATGGACTTGACTGCGCAAAAAAAGAAGGATTACTTCCAGGTCCCACGGGATATTTATACCAAGGGGAGCTTGGGGGCCTAGAAACCAGGTATTCCAGAGCAGACCTAGAGCGTCAAGTGGAAGACCTTTTGGAATCGCCCACCCAGGTAGAACAATCCGTAATAGAAGCCCCTGGCATGGAAGAAAGAGATTCTTTGGAATTAGAGAATCCTGGGAAACGATTGTAGGAATGGAATCAAAAAGAGAGCACTCAAAAACCCAAAGGGAACCCTTACCAAGGGTTCCTTGTTTCAGGTGTCACTTGTGACACCAAGAAAGGAGTATCCATGTCAGATATGGAAGGAATGCAAGAAAGTGTACAAATAGCGATTAAATTAGCAGAGATTTTAGAGCATATGTTCGGATTTGCGTGGCACGTCGGCACCAAACCATTTGGTGTCTTAGGACAGGGAGCCGGGAAAGCTTGTCGTTATATCTGGAATGAGTATAAGACAAATAAGATGGTGGAGGGGGGCGAAAAGAAGTTTGAGCGAATTGTCAAGAACAAGGGGAGTCTTGATATGTCCATCACCACCATTCATATAGAGGATTGGTCTTCCAAAGAAGGAAAGGAATTGCAAACCTATCTCACCAATCGTGGAATCCAGTATGTGTTGTTGGATGATATGACGAAGGGAGACAACCGGGTTCAGATGATGTTTCATGCTACCGATGCCAACCGTGTCAATAGCTTGCTGTCAGACTATAAAAAGGTAGGGTTTGACCATGCAAAAAGTGCAGCCGAAGCGTATGATGATTTGTCAGAACCAGAAAAAGAAACCTTTGATGAAGCTTTTCGAACAGCGGAAGCAAAAGCAGAAGAGGTAGTCTATCGAAAAATGCCCTCCCAAGAGGTTACCCGGTGTAAGGAGCAGGTAAAACCAATCACGCAGAAACAAGCGGAAACAAAAAAAAAAGAGGGACAGGTCATCCAAGTAGCGATACCCAGTGTACAGGTAGCAATGGATGAAGAACGGGGCGTTGCCTATGTACGTTGTGGAGGAGAAGGATATCTGTTGGACATAAAAGAGGTTACAAAAAAAGACCGGTATGTGGTTTGTAATCTAAGAACAGATAAAACCTATGCCTCTTATCAGAATAAAAAGATAGCATACTATGTAAATGGAACGCAGCTTCATGAAAAACTGGTAAATGCCAATCAGCGTGGAGGATTTCAAAGAGACCAAGGTCTTGGGAAAACAAGAACTACAACACCATCAAGAAAGACCAAGGAACTTCCCAATCCATCTCTTAAACAATCAAAAGCGTCATTCAAAAAATAAATCAGAACCAAAAAGAGATGCGAAAAAGCATCTCTTTTTGATGAAAAAAGGAGTACCTATGATAGAACAAAACAAAATGTATTCAAAGGAATCAAAAGAAATCAGACAAGATGCAACCATTGACACGTTAACACACCATCTAAGGGAGGAAAGAAAGATGAAAACAAAGATGCAAACAAAGATGCAAAATGGAATTAAGAAAATAACACAAAAAGGAAGAGCCATGGTACAGAAGGGAATCAGTTTTTCTTGTGCAAAGGGTGCTCTTGGGTTTTTAACAATAGGCAAACTAATGCTGATGCACACAACAACTGTTTGTGCGGCAGGAGGCGTCATTAAAACAGGGGTTGGGGAGTTAGATACTTTAATTAATACCATCTTACTGTTGCTAGCGTCCTATGTCTCCGTGATTGGAATCATCAAATTAATCAATGGAGTAAAAGTTTGGTCTGATGCCAATGAAGAAATGGATGCAGCTAGAAAAAGTCAGGGAATGAACACAATGGTCAGTGGTGGGATTTGTGCTTGTGTGCTGCCGATCTTAGCAGTTTTGGGTTATGCAATCTAAAGAAAAGAGGGAAAAAAATGTTCAAGTTTGATGTGAATTCATTCCAAAAAACATTCCAGTGGGCTTGTAGCACCTGGAATGTTTTTTTAGATGCGACATGGGGCCTGTTAAGTCAGACCCCATCAGAAGTCAGTCGCGATACGTGGAATCTCGCAATGGGAAGTTTGTCCAATTGTTTTCTTCTCATTGGTATTAGTCTGCTCAGTATCTTTTTTCTAATCGGGTATATCTCCCAGAGTTTTGATTTGAAGGAAGATCTAGATATAAAAGCATTGGGGAAGTTGTTGTTTCGGTTGGCATTAGTACAAGGGGTGTTTGTATTCACGGTGAAACTAATCCCCATGTTTTGCAATGCAGCAAAAGCACTGGTCTTGAAGATTGCAGGGCTTGGAACGCTAAAGAATGGGCATCTTTCGGTAGCATCGTTTGATGCATTACCTTATGGAGAAGTAGGGTTTGGGGAAGGGCTGCTTTATGCAGTGGGAGGCATTGTCGTGCTTGTTGTAGCAGCGGCGTGTGGACTGGTGCTATTGTGGTTAGCACTGGGACGGGTCTTTAAGCTCTTTGTGTTAATCCCTCTTTCCTCCCTCCCGTTGTCTACCGTTGCAGGGGGAGGCTCCATGGCGCATAGTGCAGTGTCCTGGGCAAAAGAGTTTTTTATTGCGGTCTTTGAGGTGGTGGTGATGGCAGTGGTATTGCTACTATCCAGTACCTTTATTGGTAGTAATCAGTTAGCGAACTACCTACAGTTTGATTCCGGAGATGCGGTGGGTCTGATATTAACCACCATTTTAACCACGTGTATCAATATTTTTCTGACGGTAGGTGCAGCCAAAGGGGCGGAATCCACGTTACGAAAAGCATTTGGATTGTAAAGGAGAACTACATGAAGATAGAAGTGAATAAAGATTTTAACATTTATAAAGTGGAACAATGGAAAGGGTTGGAGCGAAAACAAATTTTGTATTGCATGGTATTGGTGGGGGTGTTAGTGCCACTTCTGGGTATCATGGTGTTTGTATGCCGGGTGCCGATTCTCCTTAGTATATGGCTGTTAAGCCCACCATTGGTGGTGGTGTTGCTGTTTGGATTTTATCAAGTTGACAACATGGGCTTTCTTGAATGGTTGAAGCGAACGTATCAATTGCGCTACCAGGAGCCCTTGCTATTTGCAACCATAGAAGAACTCGAATCGCAACAAACGGAGTCCAAAACCGGTGACTTCATCGGTTCGAATAAGAAAAAAAAGAAGCAAAAGGAACAGAAACAAAGGAAGAAAGAAAAAAAGCAAGGTGTCACAAAATCATAAGAAAAGAAACCATGTGTCACAAGTGACACCAAACCAGAAGAAAGAAACCATGTGTCACAAGTGACACCAAACCAGAAGAAAGAAGCAAGGTGTCACAAGTGACACCGCGAAAGGAGTTTTAATATGTGGAATCGAACCCATTCAAAAGAAGCGTTTTCTCTTTGCAAGAAATTGCAGGAGCCTGTTTATAAAGTACCAAAATCTATTCAAGAAAGTATTCCTTGTTCCAGGATTAGTGAACAAGGAACTTTTGAGATTGAAGCCAAAGAAGGAGCACACATGTATGACCGTGCGTATCTGTTTGCGGATATTAATTACAAAGACAAAGATGAAAGTGAGCAAGAAGAGGTATTCCGTAGTTTTTGTGAATTCCTAAATTCCATGCAAGCCAACTTTAAGTTTCAGATTGCCAACTTCCATGCAGACATTTGCAACTTACAAGAAGAGTTATTTCTAAAACCAGATCCGGAGAATACAAATCCGAAAATCAATCGTTTGATTGATGGATTTAATGAAAACCTCCGAAAAAATATGCAAGAGGGTCGCAATGAGATTGAACAGATGCGATTTTTTATCATCACATGTGAAAAAGAAAATTTTGAAAATGCAAATGCTTATTTTAACGGATTAGAAAATGATATGTTGACCTATTTTAAAAAAATGGAAAGTGGAGCTATTCGACTAAATGCAACCGAACGTCTCCGGTATTTGTTCTATATTTATAATCTTGGAAAAGAAAGTGAGTATGATCTTTCCTGGAGTGCGTTGTTGTTTCGCCATGACTGGAAAAATGATGTATGCAATCAATATTTACAGCCTAAGAGCAGATACATTGAATTGGAAGACAAGTGTGTATCCATGTTGTATGTAAGTCGATATGGCAGTGGTGTTTCCGATAATTTTTTACAAAAACTTGCGGCAGTCCCTTTTCATATCGTGATTACATTAGATAGTACACCGATTCCCCAAGATATTGCCATTGCAAAACTGCAATCGGTATACATGGGTGTGGAAAACAGTATCACTCGGCAACAGCAAGAGCGCAATAAACAGGCCGCATTTTCCACAGAGATTTCCTACAAAAAACGAAAAGAGAAAGAAGAAATTGAAAAGTATATGACGGAGATGCACGACAATGATGCGAATCTGTTTCATACCAATTTTCTAATTATGGTGTTTGGGGATACGAAAGAAGATTTAGAACGAAATGTACGTACGATAAAAGGGATTGGAAAAACACATTTGATGCAGATTAGTGATTGCCTAAAACGTCAGTTAGAAGCATTTAATACCTGCCTTCCACTGGGAGGACGTTATGTGGATTATACCAGACCACTTTTTACGCAACCCCTGGCAGGACTGATTCCGTTTAATACACAGGAGCTACGTCAGGCTGGGGGTTTTTCTTATGGCATCAATCAGGTCTCCAAAAACTTAATTGTAGCAGACCGAAAAAAATTAGCCAATGGAAGTGGGATGGTTCTTGCCATTCCAGGAGCTGGAAAATCCTTTACAGTTAAGCAAGAGATTGGACAAGTCTATGTAGGGACCAAAGACGATTTGCTAGTGGTAGATCCACAGAACGAGTATTTTGAAATCTGTGAGGATTGGGGAGGTCAAGTGATTGATTTATCCGTGGAGACACCCCATCGAATGAATCCATTTGAACTTCCACCGAAAGAAAAAGTCCCTTCGTTTCATGGATTTGTAGCGACCCAAGCAGAATTTGCTGTTGCGTTAGTCCATTCCGTGATGCAAGGAAACACCACTGCTTATCATTCTTCTGTGGTCGAGCGTTGTACCAGATTGATGTATGCAGAAGTGAAAGAAAGTTGGAAATCTCCAACCATGATGGACCTCCAGCGCTGGTTACAAGCCCAGGAAGGAAAATATATGCAGTATGCCAAAGACATCTTGGTTGCAATGGAGCCATTCACGGAAGGATCATTAAACATTTTTGCGCAAGAAACAAATGTTGAGATTAAGAATAGATTTACCGTATTTGGACTGGCAAAGCTAGAGTCCAACTTGCGAAAGCCGGCCAT
>JAVXEO010000074.1:0-9133 GCA_036658435.1 Acetivibrio sp. | reverse complement strand
GCGTGCGCACCCACAGCGGAGCGTTTTTATGTAATAGGAGCACTTTCCTATTACACAAAAAAAGAGTCATGAAACCATCCTTTTTATAAGAGATTTTTCATGACTCTGGTAATTTACTATTTTGTTTTTAAATTCCAACGGTTTTGGTGGCTCCCTGATTTTTAGCTAAGGAAACCAACCCTTCCATATACTCTTTTTTTGTTATTTCCGTGCCAAATTGTGTAATTCCCTCTTTTCGAACACCAAAGGCCCTGTACTTTAATAACTTATACAGGCACTTATCCTTAATCGTTTCTGCCACATAGCGGACTGTGTTTTCGTGGTGCAGTCCCAAGGCTAAAACGGTTCGTACCTCATATAGTTTCTGTCTTTCCAAAAGCAGTTTTAAATTTTTCTTTATGTTTTCACCGGATACTCCGGTAAGACTTATATGTTCTTCCTCTTCTACTGTTTTTACGTCCAGCATAAAACCATCGGTGAGGGAAATCAGTTCTTCCATCTTAGACAAGTCCATTCCGCCATTGGTATCTACAAAGCAAGTCAGCTTTGTTTTCTCCTTTACCTGTCGAAATAGTTCCACCAAATACGCCTCATTTAAGGTACATTCTCCTCCGCTAACGGTAATTCCATCTAAAAAATCTTTTGATTTTATTATTATTTTCATCAATTCTTCTACGGTATAATCCTTTGTTTTCGGAGAAGACAGGTTCCTGCAGGTTTTAATGCACACATCACATCCAATGCAAATATTCTCTTTCCAAATAACTTTTCCATCTTGTGTTGAAAGTGCATTGGCAGGGCAGGCGTTTACACATTTTCCGCAGTGATTGCAAAGATGAATGGTCTCCGGATTATGGCAGTATCCACAATGAAAATTACAGCCTTGAAAAAATATCACCATTCGATTTCCCGGCCCATCAATACAAGAACAGGGAATAATTTTATTAATTGCCATTTTCTTACCCACGTATCTTTCTTTCAAACGCATGTCCATTATTTTTTGCACCTTTTGCAAAAACAGTGGCATTGTTCACAACCGCTTCTCCCGCTTCTAAGCGCTCCACTTCGGAACGTTTTGCCAAATAACCGGTTACTCTTACAACATCACTGCCTGCTCCATACGCTGAAAAATAGTGGAGTCCATTTTCAAATGCGCCCTTAACTATGCGAACCAAGGCTTCCGGATGCTGCTGGTAAGTTTCTTCAAATACAAAGATATCTCCAATTCCATTAAAAAAGTACTTATGATACGGTGCCGTTTGTAAAATATGATCTAGTAATTCCGGTTCTTCTCCCACCGGAATTCTGCATCCTGGTGAAAATCCATCATCTACATCCAATCCTACCTGAGCATGTAAATAATGATTTCCATGGGAACATTTTACATAAGGCGAATGATACGCTTTTGCAATGGATGCCAATTTATCAACAATTTCAAGTCCTAACTGATTGGCCCTTTCTCCATGTCCATAGCGTTCTTCTTTTTCTGTTAAGCCCAGCAGCATATTAACTGCCTCTGCAAGTCCAACGACTCCTAACATTCCGGCAAACAATTCTTGGTTTACAAATCCTTCTTTAACCAGAAAATTGGATTTAAAGAACGTCGATTCTTCCAACACAAAGCGGGAGCGTTCATCAATCACATGAAGCGTCTCTTTTGCACCCATAGGTAATAAATTTTCCATAAAATCTTCTACAGATTTTGCCTTTTTTGCTAAATTAGCCAGTACCAGACGAACCAGCGTATAGCCGCCTCCTCCAATTTGAAATCCATTATAGCAACTTACAATAGCATAATTTTCCGTTCCAAACTCTTTTACATAGCGACTGTGGTCTGCAAAACTTGGCTTCGCTGTTTTTAGGGTTACCCGTGCACAAAGTTCCATAAAGTCTTCTCCGGTTACGCCTTCCTCATATTTTACCGTAATATTAGGAATCGCAAGTAGAAGTTCTTCGGAAGCCTTTAATATAAGTCTGCCTGCCTTTGTGTCTTTAGGTCCAATATTTGCATGTACAAAAGAATTCGTCAGTGTTTTATCAATATGCTGTAAAAAAAGTTTTATGGCAAGGTAAGCCTCCTCTTCTTCTTTTACAAAGGGTTCTAATAAGGTATCCACATTTCCCAAATAAACCGGAAAAGACATAACGGATGGTACATGCTTATAAAAAATCAGTAAGGTATTGGTGGCTTCCCATATATTTTGAGGCGGTGCCAATTCTAGGAATTTGCAGCCCTCTTTCATTAATTTTTCATAATCCGGAACAATATAACGAGGTCTATTGGGAGCTTCTCCTTCAAACATAGTACAAATAATTCCTTCTTTTACCAACTTTTCAGCAGTTTCTCCATAATCAATAAACTTTTCACTATTGTCAGCATAGGCTGCCAATTCTAAAATTTGTTGATGATAAGTTAAGGTTTCATCTTTAATAATATTCAATACCTGGCTCATAAGTTATCCCTCATTTCTTCAAATTGTTGATATAGGTTTTTGAACTGTTCCTTGGTAATACCAATTCCACGGCGATTCACTGTTATTATGCCGGTCTCTTTTAGTTCTTTTAGTACCCTGTGAAGGGTACGTGTTGAAATACAAAACAAACGACTCATCTCTTCTTTGCTAATTTGAATAAAAACGGAATCCAAGGCTGCTTCTTCAAAACATTCCACTAAATAACGAACTACCATGTAATTTGCCGGATACATCCTATGTTCTCCACTGTTCCAAGAACGTTCAAACATGGATTTTGAAACAAATTTCAGTACTTCTAACATCAGCCACTGGTCTTTGTAAAACCATTCAAAAAATATTTGTTTTGGCACAATCAGCAGTTCACATTCGCTCTTTGTTTGAAGATATGCAGAATATATGGTACGATCTGCTAATATTTCCATGACTCCTATATAGGAGATGGGTTTTGTGACTGCAAAATTGTAAACCGTTCCATTTCGAAATTCATTTCTTACTTCCAGATCTCCTTTGCAGCAAATAAGAATTGACTCAATTTCCTGTTCTTTTTCAACGACATATCCATCTTTTTTGACTTTTTTTAGATGTGCACTTTCAAAAACTTTATTTGGCATATGTTGAAATAATTCCAGACTTTTCTCATCTGTTAAGGAATTTTTCCAGTCCTCTTTTGTTAAAGTACCCTTCCATTGATTCAAATTAGCACCTCCAAAACAAAACAATATTTATTTTGTTTTATTTCTTACTCTTATTGTATTACCAGTTTCATAAAGAGAAAACGACATGTGTCGCTTATTCTCTATTTATGCAAAATAAAATAATAAGAGATTTTGCAAAACTTTTTATTTCCAGTAAAAGACACGGTAAGGCGGCATTTCTTTTACTCCATTGAAGTTTTCTTTTTCTCCGGTGAGTAAATCGGTAAGTTCCGTGGTTCCTGTCTCAAAATGGGCAGTATACGATTCTTCTCCGGCATTGATTGCAACGAAAATCCGTTCTTTTTCTGATTTTCGTTCAAAAATACATTGTTTGTTTGTCAGCAGGATAGAACGAAAGCCTCCATAGTTCAACCCATCGCTATTTTTCTTCACTTCTGAAAGTTTCCCTATAAATTCTGAAAGCTCATTTTCAACAGGTTCTTCAAAACAGGCTCTTAAGGCTTCATCTCCTTTATTTTTATCTCCTTTTGCCCCCCACTCGCTTCCATAATATACGCAGGGAATTCCCGGCATACCAAAGCACATTCCATAAATCAGGGGCAGGTGCTTTTCATTGGTAAGATTACTGGCAATCCTTGTTACATCATGATTATCTACAAAGGAAAGTAGATGTTTTCCACGATACAGCGTCCAGTCCTCCGGTCCAAACTGGCGCAGCAGGGAATGGTTGATTTCAAACATATTCAAGCTGTTAAAGCTGGAGAACAGACCTTTATAGCACTCATAGTTTGTAGCAGAATCCAGCATTTCATCATTTACCAGCTCTTTGTAATCTCCATGAAGCATTTCTCCAAGGAGAAAGAAATCCCCTTTCTTACTGTCACAATATTGACGCAGCCGCTTCACAAATCCGTGATCCAGACAATAAGCTACATCCAGTCGAAGTCCATCAATATCAAATTCTTCGATCCATAGACCAACGCTTTCCAAAATGTGATGGATTACTTCTTCGTTTTGCAGATTCAGCTTTACCAGATCATAATTACCTTCCCAGCCTTCATACCAAAGTCCATCGTTATAGTTTGAATTTCCACCAAAATTAAGGTGAAACCAGTTTACATAGGGAGAAGCTTCTCTTTTATCCAATACATCCTGAAATGCCCAGAATCCACGCCCAACATGATTAAATACGCCATCTAGTACCACTCGTATTCCATTTTCATGGAGCTGCCTGCATACCATTTTAAAATCTTCATTTGTTCCTAAGCGTACATCAATTTGTCTGAAATCTCTTGTATTATAACCATGGCTGTCTGATTCAAATACCGGTGAAAAATAGATTGCATTGGCACCTAGTTTCTTAATATGCGGAATCCACTCTATCACTTTTTGAATTCGCTGCTCTGCCACCCCCTGATTTTCTAAGGGTGCTCCACAAAATCCAAGTGGATAAATCTGATAAAACACGCTTTCATTTGCCCACATTCTTTTTACCTCCCGTTATACTAAATTTTTTTAGATTACATAATGAGCAAGGATATCTTTTCCCAGTTCATAGTTTCTATGTATTTCCGAAAATAAAGATTCAAAATATAAATCCATGCTTTTTTGTTGTATCCTTGCCATATGAGTTCCCTCTTTTGTATAAAACTTAGAGGATATTTCCTTTAATTTTCTATTATATTCTCGAAAAAGGGAGGCTTCTTCTCCAGGCAGTCCCTCCGTTGGCATCTTATCTTCACCTATTAAATATAGAGGTTCTTTGATCTGCCCTCCAAATAAAATGGCTCTTGCCGTTCCAACCGTCCCGGTTAGGTCCAGTTTGTCTGCATCAAAAATAATCTCTCCTTCTATACTTTCCGGTCTGCGGTTTTTCTTATAGCGATGGGTTAAGATACAAGAGGCCACATGATTTGCCATATCTTCTTCATATCCTGCTTGGAGCAAAAAATTCCTGGCCATTTCACTTCCTGCCTCCGCATGACAAATGGTACTATCCTTTTTTTCTTTTTCTCTTCCTATATCGTGTAAAATGGCTGCAAGTATAACCACATCCATATTGGCGCCCTCTGTTACTTCTGCAATCTGCACTGCATAGTTTAATACCCTGTAAACATGCAGGCTGTCATGAACCGTATCGTTCATGCAAGAGTGCATAAACTCTTCCGCCTGTTCAAACTTTGATTTTTTCATAAGCCTTCTCCCCTTTTCTGATTTACAAATGGTGGAAATAGGCATCCTTGGAACTCCAAACCATCATTCCACGATATTTTCTATTTCCACCATGCTGCAGGTACAAACCTTATTCGGTGTGATATTTTCTATTCTCCAATAAGCTTATCATTCTCTAAGATATGATGAACCAGCCAGTTTGTTAAGAAAACCAATATTTCATCCACTACGGCATCGGTATTTTCATCTATATTCTCTAAATCAAAGTCTTCCAGTTTTTCACGAAAGGCATCGTGCTGCACCTTCTGTGTAAACATTCTTTTATAGGTAATGCTTTCCATATAAGCCTCTTCGTGTTCAAAATGCATCAGCGTATAGTCCCTTAATTTATGTAAAATTGCTTTTACATTATCATACTTATCCGGAATAAACTCCTCATGTCTTAATTGATAAGCCTCCTCAGCTATAGAAAACAAGGTTTTGTGTTCCTCATCAATGAGGGGAATCCCCGTCAAGTACTCGTCTTTCATTTCATACATACTATTACCTCCTGTGTAAGATATTTATTCTAATATTATATCTCATATTTGCATCCTAGCAAAGTTATTTTTTTTATTCTGTAACCTTGTCACATATAAATAATTTTACAATTTTATTATAAAAATTTTTGCGATTTTAGTTGACATTTAGAAATTTCCAACTTATACTGATGACAACAATATTAGGGAGTAGCTTGCACCGGTTTTATTGGTGTGTACGATGTCGTCAATACGAGAACATTATTTTGATTCTATATGTTCTCCGTATCGTATCTAAAAAGCGAGACTTTTATTCCATTTCTGCATGGTAATAAAAGTCTTGCTTTTTTTTTATTACTTTGTATTCCTTTTGGTTATCCTATAATAAAACGGAGGTATTTTATGGTCACAAATTCTTATCAGACAAAAAAAGAAGATTTACTAGAAGAGTTAAGCACCTCTTCCCAAGGTCTTTCTTCCCAAGAAGCAGCAGCGCGAAATGAGCGTTACGGCTTAAACAGTTTAAAAGACAAAAAAAAGAAACCGGTTCTTCTTATTTTTTTAGAACAGTACAAGGACTTTCTTGTAATAATCTTAATCGTTGCAGCCATCATTTCTGCATTTTTAGGGGACTTTGAAAGTTCACTTGTTATTTTCCTTGTAATTACCTTAAATGCAATCCTTGGTACCGTACAAAATGTAAAAGCAGAACAATCTTTGAATAGTTTAAAATCATTGACGGCTCCTATGGCAAAGGTTCTACGTAATGGAGATGCCATTACCATTCCTTCTAAGGAAGTAACTCTTGGTGATATTGTTATCTTAGAAGCCGGCGATTCTATCTGTGCCGATGGACGAATCATCGAAAATGCCGGTTTACAGGTAAATGAAAGTTCTTTAACCGGTGAAAGCCTTCCCGTTGAAAAAGAGGATTGTTCCCTAGAGGGGGAACCGGCTCTTGGGGATCAGAAAAACATGGTATTTGCCGGCTGCTTCGTTACCTATGGCCGTGCTCGTTTTGTTGTAACCGCCATAGGAATGGATTCCCAGATTGGTAAAGTTGCAACCTTGTTAAATAATACCTCTGAAAAAGCAACTCCTCTTCAGCAAAACCTTGACCAGTTTGGTAAGCGTCTTTCCCTTATCATCTTAGTTATCTGCGCTCTTTTATTTGTATTAAGCATTTCTCGTGGAGAAGGTATTATGAGTGCCTTTATGTTTGCTGTTGCTCTTGCCGTTGCTGCGATTCCCGAGGCATTAAGTTCTATTGTCACCATTGTTTTATCTTTTGGAACACAAAAAATGATTCAGGAAAATGCAATTGTTAAAAAACTACCTGCAGTGGAAGGTTTAGGGAGTGTTTCCATTATCTGTTCTGATAAAACGGGTACCCTGACCCAGAATAAAATGTCCATTCAAAAAATCAGTGTAAACACAGAAATTATTGAAAAGGACCATTTAGATTTTACGGATCCTTTAGAAAAAAAGCTGCTCAACATGAGCTTGCTTTGCAGCGATGCAACCATTCTCGATGGAAACTTAATGGGAGATCCCACGGAATTGTCTTTTGTTTTATTGGCTGAAGATTTTGGCATTTCCACTTCAGAGGTTCGAACCACCTTCCCTCGCCTGCAGGAAATACCTTTTGATTCGGACAGAAAGCTTATGTCCACTCTTCATACCATAGAAGGAACCCCTCTCCTGGTAACAAAAGGTGCTGTTGATGCCTTACTTAACCGGCTGGTTTCTATTGAAACAAAAGATGGCATTACTCCCATTACTCAAAATGATAAAGAAAAAATTGAAGCCATCAACCAGACCTTTTCTGAAAGCGGTTTACGGGTTCTTGCTTTTGCCTATAAAGAATTTTCAGATGCCCGTTCTCTTACCTTAGAGGATGAACAAGGTTACACCTTTTTAGGTCTTATGGCTATGATGGATCCTCCAAGAGAAGAAGCCAAAAATGCCGTTGCTGAATGTGTAAAAGCCGGCATCCGTCCTATTATGATTACCGGTGACCATAAAATTACAGCCTCTTCTATCGCACGGCAGATTGGAATTTTAAAGGAAGAGGATATTGCCGTAGACGGTAAAGAAATTGATGATTTAAGCGATGAGGAATTGAAAGATTATGTAGAAAAAGTATCCGTCTATGCCCGTGTTTCTCCCGAACATAAAATTCGAATTGTTCGCGCATGGCAGGAACGGGGAAATATTGTGGCCATGACCGGAGATGGTGTAAATGATGCCCCTGCTTTGAAACAGGCAGACATTGGTGTTGCTATGGGTATTACCGGCAGTGAAGTATCAAAAGATGCGGCTTCTATGGTATTGACCGATGATAATTTTGCAACGATTGTAACCGCTGTACGAAATGGACGAAATATTTATGCTAACATTAAAAAATCCATTCAGTTTTTACTCTCCGGTAATACGGCGGGAATTTTAAGTGTGCTATATGCTTCTTTATTGGCGCTTCCTCTTCCTTTTGCACCGGTACACCTTTTATTTATTAACCTTTTAACCGATAGTCTACCCGCCATTGCATTGGGAATGGAGCCTCATTCCTCTTCCGTTATGTCGGTAAAGCCAAGACCTAAAGAGGAATCCATTTTAACAAAATCCTTTATGATTTCCATTTTAAGTGAAGGTCTTGTGTTAGCCTTTACCACCATGGCTGCTTATTATGTGGGACTCTCCAGTAGTAATGGACACGCAATGACAATGGCATTTGCAACTCTTTGTCTCTCTCGTCTGGTACATGGTTTCAATACAAAGTCCGAAAAACCGGTATTATTTACCAAACACTTTTTTACCAACCCGTACCTATGGCTTGCTTTCTTTATCGGATTTATATTGCTCAACCTTGTATTATTAGTTCCATTTTTACAGCCGGTATTTGCAGTAACCGCACTGAGTCTAAAACAGCTGCTTACTATTTATGGGTTGAGTCTTTCCAACCTTTTCATTATTCAACTACTTAAGTTCTTTAAAAACATTAAAAAATAATGAATTTAAAGTTCCTTCGTATTGATAGAGTATAAAATAAGAGTCAAGTTGGGGGGTATATCCCAGCTTGACTCTTTATCTTTTGGAAAATTATGTTCCTTCTTTTTCGATTAACGCAGGCGGGGTTTCTAAGCAAACCAAAGCCGTTTCTACCTGATGATCACGAATGGTTGTGACCTTTATCACCAGCCCCTGTGTTTCCACATCAACGGTAGAGCCGTCCTGGGGAATGGTGCCAAGGGTACCAAAGATAAATCCGTTAAATGTATCATATTCCTCACAGGGCAGAGTCACACCCAGTGCT
>JAVXEO010000073.1:0-9660 GCA_036658435.1 Acetivibrio sp. | reverse complement strand
CGGCGTGCGCACCCACAGCGGAGCGTTTTTATGTAATAAGAGCACTTTCCTATTACATAAAAAGACGGAGAATTCATAGAGTTTTCTTTTCAAACTCCATGAATTCTCCGTCTTTTCTATGCTTCTAATCGAATCATTTCTTTTTTCAAACGTTTTATTATTTTTTTTTCAAGACGGGATATGTAAGACTGTGAAATTCCTAAGTAATCTGCTACTTCCTTTTGTGTTCGCTCATTTCCGTCCTTTGTATTAAGACCAAATCGGAGTTTAATGATGATTCTTTCCCTTTCCGATAACTTATCCAACGCTTTATTTAATAATACCTTATCTACCTGGTCCTCCATGTTTTTATAAATAATGTCTTCTTCTGTTCCCAAAATATCCGATAAAAGTAATTCATTTCCATCCCAATCTACATTTAAAGGCTCATCAATGGATACTTCCATTTTTGTTTTATTATTTCTTCGTAGATACATTAAAATTTCATTTTCAATGCAGCGGGAAGCATAGGTTGCTAATTTAATATTTTTATCCGGTTTAAAGGTATGAATTGCCTTAATCAGTCCTATGGTCCCAATGGATATTAAATCTTCTACTCCAATTCCGGTATTATCAAATTTTTTAGCAATATATACAACCAGGCGGAGATTATGTTCTACTAATATGGATTTTGCTTCTTCCCCCCTTCCGGTTCCTAACAGGCGAATCATTTCCCCTTCTTTTTCCGATTCCAATGGTGCCGGTAAAATGTCGGCCCCTCCAATATAATGGATATCTCCTTTGGAATCTCCAAAAATATGTTTAAAATCCGGAATTATACGAAATTGAAATTTATTTGGTATTGAAATTTTTAATAACATTTTTACTTCCCTTCTGTTTTTCCTATTTTGTAAATAAGTCCTCATGCAATATAAAGTGATATTGATTCTGGCTTGATAAATTTTCTTCCTTTATAGCAACCAGAACCTCTCTCTTTTTTATTAATTGATCTTCTTTATGTATTCTTAATTCTTCCACTTTCATAGCCGGAATCATTCCATTTGTTTTACCCAAAGAATGGTAAGGAATCCATAGAATTTTTTCCTTATCATATGTAGAATAAAGTTCTTTCATTTTTTCCTGCTCTGCAATCATAACCGGACGATGAAAAAACGGATCATATAAATGATTTCCAGTGTCTAATAAGGCAATCCCGGAAACTTTAATTTTTCCTTGAATTAAGTCAATTGGATAGAGGTTTTTTGTAAACCGGCCCCTTTCTAAAATTTGATTCCACCCTTTTTCTATAAGTTCCATTATAAGAATGCTTACTAAAAGCAAGGTTATTGCCTTATTTTTTAGCATGTTTTGTTCCCTTAAGAAAAAAAAGCACCCCCCCGTCAGAATTGTAAGTCCATAAAAATAAATGGTACTTTTTAAGGCTTCTAATTTTTTTGTTTCCGGATATGCTATTTGAATCATTCCATATATAAGAAGCACATACGGAATTGGAATTTTATAAACCCTTAGTATCGCTCCTACTCCACCCAGAATACTGGCAGCCATCTGGCGGTATCTGTATTTTTTTTTTCTGGTCAGCCTTCCAAGAGCACTTAATAATAGGTAATCCATACAAACATTAATCATAAATATGGTATCTACATAAATAATATATCCCAACCTTCACCTCCATCATGAAGATATTCTAAGTATAGCGAAAAGTATTTGCATTTCTTGTCAAAATATAGAAGTCTTTCTGTAAAAGTTATTTCCAAAATTCTTTCTCTTTCGCAAAAAAAGGATATCTTATGTTCTTTATGAGCAAGTGCCCACTTACATAAGGTATCCTTCTTATATTTATATTCATATTTATATTACTGCATCTTTTATAAATTCTTATTTATGTCGGTTTTTTTGTAAAAATTCCGGTATTTTAATTCCTCCATGTTCCTCATAATCCAAATTTTCATTTACTACCGGCTGTGGTTTTGCCGGTACTGGATTTGCCTGCGTAACTGGTTTTGCTGTGCTTGTCTGCATCACCGGTTGACTGGGTCTGGTTGAATTATAGGAAAAGTTGGTTCTTTGTTGATTTCCACTAAGGAAAGTTGGTGTTTTTACTGCGCTCTGTGTATCATGGGTTTCGAGTCCTGTAGCAATTACCGTAATGGATGCAACATCCGGCGTTGTTTCGTCATACATAGCGCCAAAAATAATATTCGCAGCCTCTCCTGCTAATTCCTGTACAAAAGTGGCGGCATCGTTTGCTTCAATCAAACTGATATCTCCTGAAATATTAATAATAACATGAGAAGCACCCGCTATGGTTGTTTCAAGCAATGGACTTGTAATGGCCTGCTGAACAGCCTCAATACACTTATCATCCCCTCTTCCAACACCAATACCAATGTGGGCAATCCCTTTGTCTTTCATTACCGTCTGTACATCTGCAAAGTCCAAATTAATCAGTCCGGGAACATTAATTAAATCGGTAATTCCCTGAACTCCCTGCTGTAATACTTCATCTGCTTTGCGAAGCGCATCCGGCATTGTAGTTCTTCTATCTACAATCTCAAGTAAGCGGTCGTTTGGAATAACAATCAACGTATCCACATGTTCTTTCAACTTTTCAATTCCACCTATTGCATTATTCATTCTTGCTCTTGCTTCGAATTTAAAAGGCTTCGTAACAATACCTACGGTCAAAATCCCCATGTCTTTTGCAATTTGTGCCACTACCGGCGCTGCACCTGTTCCCGTGCCTCCACCCATACCACAGGTTACAAATACCATGTCAGATCCTTTAATAATGTCCGTAAGCTCTTCGCTGCTTTCCTGAGCGGCTTTTTCACCGATTTCTGGCTGGGCTCCGGCTCCTAATCCCTTTGTCAGCTTCTCACCTATCTGTATACACATAGAAGCCTTACAGTTTTTTAGATGCTGCTTGTCCGTATTTACACATATAAATTCAACACCTACAATATTTTCCTCTATCATTCGATTTACTGCATTATTTCCAGCTCCTCCAACCCCTATAACAAGGATTTTAGCAGTAGAATCTGCTTCGTTTGTTCTTATTTCAAGCAAGGTTACTCCTCCTTTATATTTAACTCATTTATTCAAATTTTAAGTAACATCCATTTCATTTTTATAGCCTCTATTATCAATCCTGTTCTCTCTATGGGATTACACGACCGCTATATAATATAATATAGTTTATTTAGTGAATAATCAACCCTAAATTTCTCTTTTTACACGATTTTCTTATTCTTTACGAAAGATAATGGTATCTCCCACTTTATAATTTTGCATATTCATGCTTCCTTTGAGATTTTTTTTCAAAGTCTGTGGTAATACTTGGGAAAGTGCCGCAAGGGGCTCATCGTAGAATTCTCGTTTTCCAAGATAAATTTTGATCCCAGAAGTAACTAAGGAAACTTCCTTTCTTTCGTTAAAATGAATCCGTTCTATTGGCAGTTTATATCTTTTTATTATCTGTGAAATTTCTAAGATTTGTTCAAATATTTCCGTTTCTTCTACTTTTAATTTTTCATAAATCGTAAAATCCGAAAAATTCAAACCGGATACAGAAGGAATTCCCTGTATTGCCTCCGAAGAAGAATCCAAAATCACACCATCTTTATCAAAATACAGATATTGACTCATATACTCTACACAGGCAATCAATGATTTTTCATAAACACGAAGCACCACCTTATGGCTGTTTACCCTTTTTACCGTTACCTTTTCTATATAAGGAATTTCCTTTAATCCTAAATATCTTGCTTTTAAATATAGTAAAATAGAATTTTTATCGCTAATTCCTTGTATTAGTTCTTTTTTTATTTCTTCTTGGGAATAGATGTGGCATCCCTTTATTTCCACGGTATCGATTCGATTATGTAAAAAGAAAAAAAGGATAAAGATAAGAAAAAGTGGAAAAACAATCAAAAAAATCTTGTTCTTATGTTTTATAGGCATTTGCCTACGTCTCTTATCTTTCATATCGAACCCTGTTTGAAACGCTTAAAGCCATTCCAATTTCTCCTAAAAGTACCGCAACCGAAGTGCCTCCATAACTTATAAATGGTAATGGAATTCCCGTTGATGGTATCGAGTTGGTCACAACTGCTACGTTAATAATAACCTGAGAAGCAATATGGATCAGCACTCCCCCGCAAAGTAAACCACCAAATAAGTCCGGAGCGTTAATGGAAATAATAAATAAACGCCAAATCAAAAGAACAAATAAAATTAATACCGTTACAGCCCCAAACAATCCAAGTTCCTCACAAATAATAGAAAAAATCATATCATTCTGTGCCTCCGGAACATACCCAAGCTTCTGCATACTTCCTCCCAGTCCTTTTCCCGTTAGTCCTCCTGAGGCTATTGCATAAAGTCCTTGTAAAATTTGGAAAGCATCTTTATTTGTTTCAACATTAAGCCATATATCAAAGCGGTTTAATCGAAATCCTTCTCCAAAAACCAGAAATAAGGCAGCTCCCACCAACATAATTAACACAGCCGCCACAAAATAGCCTTTTTTCTTGCTGGCAACAAAACAAATACCACCCATAATCAGGCAAATAATAATTGCCGTACTCATATTTTCCTTTCCAATCAATATAATCAGTGGAGAGGTATAAATGGCAATTCGAAAAAATCCTTTAAAATGATTGATTTCTTTTGGTGCCAGATAAATCATAAAAGATACAAAAAGTATAACGGCAACTTTTGATAAATCCGAGGGTTGAAAAGTTCCAAATTTTCCTATGTCAATCCATCGTCTTTTGTAATTAATCTCCACGCCAAACAGCAAGACATAAACTTGAAGTGCAATGGCAATTATGTAAATTAAAGTTACAAAACGTATCTTTATAATAGGAAGCTTTGCTAAAAACATGCGGTAATTCAGCTTTGACATAATCAGCATTCCCACTACTCCAAGCACCGCACTAACACCTTGGCGCTTTAAGTAATACATGGAATCCCCCTTGGTAAGCTGGGCTGTATAAGAGCTGGTACTATAAATCATAATCAACCCAAAAGCAACTAAAAACAGAGTTAAAAACAATAAGCTATAATCATAATAGCCGCCTCTTACATCATTATTTCTTTGTGTTTGTTTTTCTCTCTCTGCCATAGACATCACTCTCCGGTTCCCTTATTCGAATTAAAGGTTATTTACATACTCTTTAAACATTCTTCCGCGCTCTTCATAATTCTTAAACATACCCCAGCTTGCACAGGCCGGAGATAATAGCACAGCATCCCCATTTTCTGCTTTTTCTGCTGCTATCTGCACGGCATCTTCCAGACTTTCTGCCATAATCGTACGGTAAAAGCCAAGTTCTTTTGCCTGTTCTGCAATTTTATCCCGGGTAACGCCTAATAGAATCAAATATTTAACCTTTCCATCAAAGGCCTGAATCCATTCTTTATAATCCGATCCCTTATCATAGCCGCCGCCTATTAATATCGTTGGTGCTATCATAGCCTGAATTCCTTTGATTGCCGCATCCGGATTCGTACCTTTGGAATCATTGTAGTACGTTACTCCATTTATTTCTCTTACGTATTCAATTCTATGTTCCACCGAGTTAAAGTTCATAATGGCTTCCCGAATGGCTGCCATTGGTACACCAATGTGTGCGGAGATTGCAATGGCTGCCATAACATTCTCATAATTATGGGTTCCAAGAAGTTTAATCTCCCCCGTATTACATACCAGTTCTTCTCTTCCTTCTTCCCGGTATATGAAGTTTCCCTTTTTATCCAGAAAGATTCCCTCCTCTAATTCCCTTTGACTGCTAAAAAAGAAAATATGTGGTCTTAGTTCCTCTGCCATTTTTCGGAGAATCGGGTCTTCATAATTTAAAACACAGGTATCCGTTATTCCTTGGTTCATTGCAATTCTTTTCTTTGCTTCCACATATTTTTCCATGGTATGATGCCGGTCTAAGTGATCTGGTGTAATGTTTAATATAGCACTGACTTCCGGTCGAAATTCGTGAACCGTTTCTAATTGAAAGCTGCTCATTTCTGCTACCGTAATGCTGCTCCCTTTTGTATTAAGAACCATATCCGTATAAGGAATTCCTATATTTCCAACCACATACACCGATACATAGTAATTTTTCATAATTTCACCAACCAAAGCGGTGGTGGTAGTTTTTCCATTGGTTCCGGTAATAGCTGCCATTCTTCCCTTACTATATTGATAGGCAAGTTCGATTTCGCCCCATATAGGAACTCCCGTATTTTTCATTTCCAAGAGGTAAGGTAAATCCGTTGGTACTCCCGGGCTTAGTACCACTAAGCCTATTTTTTCCTGCGTTTCCTTTTCTAATGCTCCAATGACAATTTCCACGTTTAGATTTTTAGGCAGTTTATCTTTTACTTCCTGTTTGGATAGTTTTTCATTTCCATCCTGTAAAACAATATCTGCTCCCTCATTGGATAGCAGTTTTACTGCGGCAATTCCACTCATTCCACTTCCAACTACAAGTACTTTTTTATCTACTAAATCCATTTTTCATTCTTCCTCTCTAGGCTTACAGTGCCCATAATCCAACTAGGCAAAGCAATGCTGTAATTACTGAAAAAATTGCAACAATCTTTGTTTCACACCATCCGCATAGTTCCAGATGATGATGAATGGGTGCCATCTTAAATATTCTTTTTCCTCCAGAAATCTTAAAAAAAGAAACTTGAAGCATGACGGATAAAACTTCTATAAAATATATGAAACCAACAATTAAAATAAAAAAGGGCATTTTCAAAAGATAAGCCGATGCAGCTACAAAACCACCCAAGGCCAAGGATCCGGTGTCTCCCATAAAAACTCTTGCAGGATACACATTGTATATTAAAAAACCCAATAAGCTTCCAATCACTCCACAAGTTATTGGTGAAATTCCACTTTTCATTCCAATGGCTGCTACAGAAAAAAATACGGCTACCAAAATGGTAACACTGGATGCAAGACCATCTAAGCCATCTGTGAAATTTGCACCATTGACCGTTCCTAGCACTGTCACAAACATAATAGGGAAAAAATATTTTCCCAATTCCAATGTTCTTCCATTTGTAAAGGGAAGAATCGTTGTGGTTCCTATATGCATTACTCTTAAAAGATAATATCCAAAAATCAGAGTAACCAAAATCTGCCCCACTATTTTAAAACTTGGTTTCAGTCCCATGGAACGGTTTTTTATAATTTTAATAAAATCATCCAAAAGACCAATAAATCCAAAACCCAAGGTTGCAAAAAGCACAGGTATTAATTCTTGATTTTTTTTTATATATAAAAGAGACGTTATCACTACACTAATGAGAATTATAATGCCTCCCATGGTTGGTGTTCCCTTTTTTTTCAAATGTGTTTCTGGTCCATTTTCTCTGACAAACTGTGAAAACTTTAGTTTTTTCAGAAATGGGATAAAAATTGGACAAAGCAGTACGCTGATTACAAAAGAAATCAATATCGGTATTACGATTTCAACGTTCATTCATCTACACCTCGTACATGAATAATAAATAACTCATTTGAATCAATAACTTATTCATTATATGTCATTTTTAATATAGAATCAAGTCGCTATTTTGAGACCAGGTTTTAATGGTCTCTCCTTCTTTATATTCCGGTTTCACACCAATAAATGGCAGTATGTTTTCAAACAATTCTCCTACTACCGGTGCTGCTATGGTTCCTCCATAATAAATTCCTGTAGGTTCATCAATTAGTACCAGTGCCATTAGCTTTGGATTCTCTGCCGGTGCAAATCCCAAAAAAGATGCAATATAGCAGTTGGAACTTCTTGGAAGTTTTTCACTGGTTGCTGTCTTTCCACCAATATGAAAGCCGGCAACATAGGCTTTATGCCCCGTCCCCTCTGCAACTACCGATTCCAGAAGCTGCTTCATGATTTCCGATGTTTCTTTTGAAATAACCTGTGTTTTTTCACTATAGGTTATTTTTTTTATAAAGGTGCCATCCTGACTTTCCGTCCTTATTCCAAAGTGAGGTGTTACCAGTGTTCCCCCATTTACTACGGCACTGGCTGCACGCAAAAGCTGCAGCGGTGTAATTTGGAAAGATTGGCCAAAAGAAATGGTTGCTAATTCCACGGCTCCTATATTTTCTATTTTGTGCATAATGGACGCTGCCTCACCTGGTAAATCCACCCCTGTTTTTTCAAAAAGTCCCAATTTCTGAAAGGTTTTATACATTTCCGTTCCACCCACTCTGGCTCCGATTTCCATAAAAACCGGATTACAGGAATTTTGTATTCCCTGTACAAAGGTTTCCGATCCATGACCTCCTGCCTTATGGCAGCGAATCCTTCTATCCTCTACTATTTTATATCCCGGGCAAAAAAAGCGATCCGTCAATTTAACGACACCTTTTTCAAGTGCTGCCGTTGCTGTTACAATTTTGAATGCAGAACCCGGTTCATAGGTATCACTAATACAGGCGTTTCTCCACATTTGGTTCAGCTGTTCTCCCTTTTCTTTGTCCGTTCGTACTTCTTCTCCCTGGGTTTTCAATTCATAAGGATGGTTTAAATCAAATTCAGGAACATGAACACAAGCATAAATCTCCCCATTCTGTGGGTTCATTACCACTAATTTTACGCTTTTTGCATTTTTTGCTTCTAATACCTTAAGTGCTGCCTGTTGGGCATATTTTTGAATGGTAACATCCAGACTCAGATACAGATTGTTTCCCCCAACGGGTTCTTTTCGATTTTCAGCTGCATTTTCGATTTCCACCCCTTTTGCTGTTGTCAGGGTTAATATTTTTCCATCCATTCCTTTTAAGATGGAATCGTATTTTACTTCAAGACCAATGATTCCCTGGTTATCACTACCTGTAAAACCAATCACTTTCGAAGCCAAAGATTCATATGGATAAAAACGTTTGTAATCCTCATCCACCATGACGCCATCCAAATCATACTCTCGAATATGATCCGAAACTGTTTTTTCTACATTGGATTTGATTCTTTCTATAGAGGATACCTTCTCTACTCTTTTCCGTACCTTTTCTTCCGGCAGCTTCAATTCCTTTCCCAATACTTCAATTACTCTTTCCGGATTGGTAATTTGGCTGTGTATTACGGAAATTGTAGAAACCGGTTTATTCCCTGCTATTTCTATTCCATTTCTATCGTATATTTTACCTCGTTCTGCCTTTATCGATCGTTCTCTTTCCTGCACCTCTTTTGCAAGCTCTCCATAGTGGACGCTTTTGTAAATCATAAGATATTCTAACCGAAGTGCCAATGCAAACGTAAAAGCAAAAACTATCACAACGACAAACAAGAGACTTCTTCGATTATGCGTTTTGGATTTTATCATAGCCATTCTCTTTTATGCTCTTATCCCTTAATCTTATTACATCTCTTGAAAGGATATGATACCTATTCCCTGGTTTTATCTTTTGTTTTATCTTTTGTTTCTATATTGGTATCGGGATATATTCCCAAAAAAGGAAGAACTTCATTCATAACTTCACTTGCAAATACCGTTGCAAAGGTGCTATGTGGCTGGTCTTTCACATTGGGCTGGTCAATTACAACATAAATTACCACCTCCGGATCTTTTGCCGGCGCAAACCCCAAAAAAGATACAATATAGTTTGTTTTATCCCGTGGCAGCTTTTCTGCTGTTCCG